>NZ_JBLUXC010000011.1:41522-81086 GCF_048276795.1 Aeromonas sp. PS2Canimalfood6 | reverse complement strand
GGGCCGGATTTGAACCGACGACCTTCGGGTTATGAGCCCGACGAGCTACCGAGCTGCTCCACCCCGCGTCCGAATTGTATTGCCACCACAAAAAGCAGAGCAGTTGCTTCTTGCTGTCTTCGTCTCCACCACAGGCGCTAGCGCTTGCCATGGATACAAATAGTTGGTTGCGGGGGCCGGATTTGAACCGACGACCTTCGGGTTATGAGCCCGACGAGCTACCGAGCTGCTCCACCCCGCGTCCGAATTGTATTGCCACCACAAAAAGCAGAGCAGTTGCTTCTTGCTGTCTTCGACTCCACCGCAGCGCTATGCGCTTGCCATGGATACAAATAGTTGGTTGCGGGGGCCGGATTTGAACCGACGACCTTCGGGTTATGAGCCCGACGAGCTACCGAGCTGCTCCACCCCGCGTCCGAGGTCGCCCATAATAGGCGCCAACGCTGAGATTGCAAGTAAATATCCTAAAAAAAGTTTATTCGGGGATTAAACCGTCACATACTGCGCTCTTTTGCAACAAATCGCAGTTTTTTCAGGCAGCTAGCGATCTCTCGCCCCTCAGGCCCCTCCCCGCGCTCCCCCCGACTTGCCCCTCTTTGCCATAAAAAAAGCCCGCACAACAAGGTGCGGGCGGGAGGATGCGCCGGGATCAGGCCAGCTGGTGCAACACGCTGGTCGCCGCAATCTGGGCGATGATGAGGCCGCACAGGGTCACGGAGACCACCACGGGGGCCGTCTCCTGCTGACGGTAGATGGGGCTGAACCAGAGCAGCAGGGCTGCGACCAGCAGGCCGGCCTGGGTCACTACCCCGGGGATCAGCGGGTCGAGCCCTGCGCTGCTCCCCTGCCAACCCACCAGCACCGCCAGCCAGATAAGACTCAGGATGGCGGAGACCAGCCCCGCCAGGGGCAGCAGCAGATTGAAGGCTTGCAGGCGGTGGCGGGCACGTAGCAGCATCAGGTGGGCAAAGGCCGACCCCAGCAGCACCATCTGCAGCAGGCCGCCGAGCCAGCCCTGGATCTGCATCAGACCCAGCCCGTAGAGGGCGAGCGGCATGGCGGGCAACCATAGCAGGGTGGCGGGGATGGCGCGCTTGCCCTCCAGGCGAGACTGGACCAGGGAGAGCACGATACCGAGCACCAGGGCGGCCCCCCCGCTCCAGATGAGCCAGCCCGCAACCTTGGCCTCCACCGCCAGCATCAGGGAGAGCCCGGTGATCACCCAGACCGAGAAGAGCTGGGTAGTGATCCGCGAGCGCTGGCCCGGGCAGAGATCCCCGCGCCACAGGACGAGCCCCACAGCGATCAGGGCCCCCAGGGCCATCAGACCGGTCAGGGGAAAGAGCCAAAAAGGAAGTTGGACGAACATAGGGTCTCCGGCAGCAGTCCGGGTGCGGGTGCACCCATCACAGGGTAAGGAAGGACAAGAGGCAGGGAGTATATCCAAACTCCCTCCGTCTTCCCAACGTCGCCGGTCAGCTTTGTCCCCGGGCAAGGGCAACCACCCGGGCAAACATCTGCTTGAGCACAGGGGGAATGTGCTCGCTGCCGAGGCGCTCCGCCTCCTCCACCACCGCCAGGGCCATGCCTGGCTTGCTGCGATGGTGGATCGCCTTGGCGATGATGCGCCCGGCGTTGAGGGTGGAGCGCCCCCCGACCCCCGCCTCACGCCGGAACACCCCCTCGAACCCGTTCTGGTAGAGGTAGTGCTCTATGTCTGCCGCCGGCAACTGGGTCAGCCGATCCCGCTCGCGCTCCCCCTTGAGCAGGGAGCGGGCGGAGCTTGCATACTTGGCGCCCGCCTCGTCACCGTCGGTGAGCAGGTGCCACTCTATGCCAAAGTCCCGGGCCACCTTGATGAGGGGGGCCTGGCCGCACTGGGCGAACTCGATGATGCGCACCCCCTCCGCCCGCAGGCTGTAGCCGCAGATCTGGGCCAGCTCCGAGAGCAGCCAGATCTCGGTCTCCCCTTCCACCAGCAGCCAGCAGCGGGCAAACATCGACATGGGCCTGTTGATGCGCACATGGAAGGCAATCTTGCGCAGATCGTCGCTGCTGTAGCGCTCCCCTCCCAACTGATGGCAGAGGATGTCCTGCTGGCGGCGCACCAGACGGCGCACCTGATTGAGGGGCAAGGAGGAGAGCAGGTCCCCCGAGTTGGTGGTGAGCAGCTTCTGGCCGGGCAACTGCTCCAGCAGACCCCAGGCCAGGGCCAGCATGGTGGGATGCAGGCGACTCTCGGGGTCTTCCAGCATCAGTATGGGTCTGGCCCCCTCCTCCAGCTCCCGGTTGCCCCGGGCGTGGAGCAGCATGGCCGCCATGCCCGCCATGGCCAGTTGCAGCGCCCGGTTGTCCGCATTGCGCAGCAGCACCTGCAGGTTGCCGGGATTGCGCAGGGTCATGGGGCGATTGACGATATCCCGCTGGCTGCGAGGCTTGTGCTTGATGGGCGCCAGGGCGCTGAAGTAGTGCTCCATCAACTGCTGCACCGCCTGCAGCGCCTCCTTGAGTTCTGGCTCGCCGATGCGCTGGGGCTCATCGGTGAGCTTGCCGGCCAGCTCGTCCAGCCGCTGCTCGCACAGATCCCCCCAGGGCAGCCGCTCGATACCATCCCTGGCGGTACGGGCATCCCGCAGCCTGAACACCGGATTCATGGTGATGAGCAGACGCACCAGCGCCTCGTTGTTGTCGATGGTCAGGCTCTTGCCGATGCCGTCGAGAAAGTCGTGGGTGGTGAGCACGCTGCCATCGTCCTGCAACTCGGCACTGGCACGATAATGCACCCGGTGGAACTTGTCCTTGTGGGGGATCCAGGCCGCCCCGAGGCGGGCCAGACGGCGGGAGTGCTGGCACATCTGGGGACGATACTCGCTGAAGGTGAGCACCAGTTGCAGCGTGCGCGAGGGTTCGAGCTCGGGATCTTCGGGCCGGTGAAAATCATCCTGACCAAATTGATAGGGCTCGGCATCCCCCAGCAGGCACCAGAGGGCCCGCAGCAGGCTGGATTTGCCCCAGGCGTTTTCGCCGATGAGCACAGTGGTGTTGTCCAGCCCGAGGGAGAGGCGATTTATTCCGCGAAAACCTTTGACTTCAATGCGTTCCAGAAACATGCGGCCATATCCAGTCCATCCTGATGGCGCAATAGTGGCAAAGTTGCCGGAAAAATCCTATCGGGTTACGGCGTTTTCAGCGGGAACTGTGAGGAACGAGCGGTTCGGGCGGCGTCGGCTGGGTGGCGCGATAGAGGGGGGCATTCCAGTGGTTGAACCAGAGATGGCGAGTACGAGTCTGACGTTTGCGATGATTCAATGGGCATTCCTTTCAATGGACAAGAGACAGAGGGTACACCTCTTTTGCCCAGAGTCTCAGGGTTATCTGTGACAGGAGAATGACAACTGGGCTCGCCACTGGCCCGGGCTCAGGCCGAACGCCTCCCGAAAACGGTTACCAAAATGGGCCTGGGAGGAGAAGCCGCACTGGGCGGCGATGCTGGCCAGAGGCTCGCTTCCCGCCAGCAACTGCTTGGCCCGCTTGAGCCGCAGCCCGAGCAGGTAGCGGTGGGGCGGACAGCCCAGGCTCTGCCCGAACATACGGGCGAAGTGGTATTCGCTCAGACCCGCCTCCCGGGCGAGCTCTCCCAGGGTGACCGGCTCGGCCAGGTGAGCCTGCAGATACTCCTGCACCCGGCGCACCACGGCCGGGGCCAGGCCGCCGCGCACTTCCGGCAGCGCCGGGGCCTCGCGGGTGTGATGGCGATAGGCGTGCAGCATCAGCATCCAGGCACCATGGGAGAGCGCCATGCGATCGATGCCGTGCTGCCAGTCCAGCTTCATCAATTGCCCCTGCACCAGGGCCGCCGCCTGGGGATCGTCGATGAAGGTCTTGTCTTCCAGTTGCAGATGACGCCCCTCCTTGTCACACGCCTGCTCGGCGATGCGGGTGAAGTGGGCGGGGGTGAAGTAGAGGTGGAAGAAGCGAAACTCCTCGCGCACCAGCCACTCGGACCTGTGGTGATCCGGCATGATGCACACCTTGCCCGCACCGCCATGGCCACCGGGGCCGTCCAGCCGCTCGGTCTGCTCGCCCCCCTGCAGGTAGACGCTGATGGTGTGGTTGCCCGGCTTGTGGTAGCGGGTCTGATCGTAGCGGTTGCACCAGCTCGCCACCCCGAGCCCGGGCTCCAGCCAGCAGGAGTCCTCCAGTCTGGCACCGGTGCTCACCAGGGCATCAAAGACCCCCGCCTGTCTTGTCTGCTGCATGGCATGCTGCACGCTTGCGTCCCTCTCTGGCACTTGCCGCCCCTTTCCTGTCGCCATCTTATCGCGCCTCATGGTCAAAGGCTGCGCCTCCGTTGAAAAAACCGCAAGATGGTGCAAGCCGGCACCCCGCCTCACGGTTCATGCTGATCACATCATCTTCTCTTGATGGGATCACACCATGAATCTGATGCTCTATGTTTCCACCGTCCTCATCTGGGGCAGCACCTGGATTGCCATCGCCTGGCAGCTCGGCCCCATCCCCATCGAGGTCTCGGTGCTCTATCGTTTCGCCCTGGCAGCCCTGGCCCTGTTCGCCCTGCTCACGGTGAGCGGCAAGTTTCCACGACTGCCCTGGGCGGGCCAGCGTTATGCTGCCCTGCTCGGCGCGTTGCTCTTTTCCACCAACTTCCTCTGTTTCTACCACGCCACCCTCTATATCCCGAGCGGCCTGTCGGCGGTGATTTTCGCCAGCGCCAGCATCTTCAACGGCCTCAATCTCTGGCTGTTCGAGGGTAAACGACCGGGCCTGCGCTGGCTGCAAGGATCGTTGCTGGGGCTGCTTGGCACCCTGCTGCTCTTCTGGCCGGTGCTGGCGGATGCGCAACTGGGTGCAAACGGCTGGAAGGGCTTGCTCTTTGCCTGCGCCGGCACCCTCTGCTTCTCCCTGGGCAACCTGGTCTCCGCCCGGGGACAGCGCCAGGGCTATCACGTATTGCAGATGGTACCCTGGGGCATGGTCTACGGCGTGGCGCTGCTGCTGGGCTGGGTCACGGTACTCGGTCAGTCACTCACCCTGCCCACCGACCCGCGCTACCTCGCCGCCATGGTCTATCTGGCCATCTTCGGCTCCGTCATCGCCTTCACCGCCTACCTCACCCTGGTGGGGCGCATCGGTGCCAGCAAGGCGGCCTACGCCACCGTGCTCTTCCCCCTGGTGGCCCTCACCCTCTCCACCTTCTATGAAGGCTTTGTCTGGCAGACGGTCTCCATCGTCGGCGTGGTGGTGAGCCTCATCGGCAACCTGGTGATCTTCGCACCCCCCGTCAAGGCGTGGCGCTGGCCGCTATCAAGGGCCGCAAACGGTACTTGCCCCTGATGCCACCAGCCCCTAAGGTAACCGCGTCCAACACACGAGGAGGGAGGACGCATGTTACTGGAAGGGCTGGAGACACTCTGCCTGCTGGCAAGCGAAGGCACCATGGCCAAGGTTGCAAGCCGCCTCTATATCAGTCAGTCGGCGGTCAGCAAGCGCATCGCCCAACTGGAGCAGCGCCTTGGCAAGAAGCTCATCGAGCCGGATGGCCGTCATATCCGCCTCACTCCCCAGGCCCGTGAGCTGCTCGCCCGGGTAGCCCCGAGCCTCGCCGAAATGAAGGGGGTGCTGGCGGACAGCCAGACCCTCACGGATCAGACCCCTCTGTCCATCGCCTGCTCCGAAACCCTGCTGGCGGGCTACCTCGCCCGCTTCATGCACGCCTACCTTGAACGGGATCCCCACATTGCCCTCTCTACCCACCACACCCCGGTCATTCTGGCCCGGGTGCGCGGCGGGGATGCCCTGCTCGGGATCTGCGCCGGTCGCCTGCCGCCGGGCCATGGGCTGTGTGCCGAACGGCTGCTGGAGGAGCCCTTCTATCTGGTGGGGGACGCTCTGGATGAGGCGGCGCAGCCGGATCACCAGAGCGCCTTGCAAGAAACTGTGACCAGCAAGCAACTGACTGAAGGCGACGTGAGTCAGGGGATGCAGGGCAAGGTGCGCAAGATCCTGACCATGGATCTGGAGAACCCCTCCAACCGCTATCTGCGCGAGCCCCTGGCCGCCCTCGGGCTTATCCCCGCCATGGAGCTCGATTCCTACCTGGCGCTGATCGAGCTGGCCAAGGCAGGCATTGGCCCCGTGCTCCTGCCCGCCGGCCTGCTGGCGCTGGTGGGTGAGCAGGGGACACAGGCACGCCCCCTGCCGGGACTGGGCCGCCCGCTCCACCTGGTCTATCGGCCAAACAGCCTCAAGCGCGATCGCATTGCCCGCCTGGTGCAAGCGCTGCAAGCCCATTTCCGGCAACTGACGGCACAGGGCTGAAACGCAAGAGGGCCCGATCTGCGATCGGGCCCTCGTCATGGGGGGTACCGGCTCAGCCCAGCCAGGCAAAAAGCTCGGGGTACTGGCTCCACACCAGCTTGGCGGACATCACCAGGGAGACGGTCACCAGCAGCGGCTTGATGAGCTTCACCCCTTTCTTGAGTACCAGCTTGGAGCCCATGCGCGCCCCGATGAACTGCCCCAGCGCCATGCACAGCCCCACGCTCCACACCACCTTGCCCCCCAGGGTGAAGAAGAGCAGGGAAGCGATGTTGGAGGTGAAGTTGAGCAGCTTGGTGTGGGCGGTGGCCCGCGCCATGCCAAAGCCCGCCAGGGCCACGAAACCGATGGCAAAAAACGACCCTGTGCCCGGCCCGAAGAAGCCGTCATAAAAGCCCACGCCCCCGCCCACCAGCAGGGCGAACGCCATGGGAGTGAGGCGACGCTGGCTCTCCGCATCGCTCACCCTGGGGGAGAAGTAGAAGTAGCAGGCAAACGCCATCAGCAGGAAGGGGAGCAGTCGCCCCAGGATCGCGGCATCGATGGTCTGCACCGCCAGAGTGCCGATGGCCGCCCCGATGAAGGTGCAGATGACCGCCGGCCAGATGATGGCCCACTCAAGGAGCCCCTTGCGGGCATAAAACCAGGTGGCGGAGAAGGAACCGAAACTGCTCTGCAACTTGTTGGTGCCAAGCACCAGAGCCGGCGGCATGCCGGTGGCCAGCAGGGCCGGCACCGTCAAGAGCCCCCCGCCCCCGGCGATGGCATCGATAAAGCCGGCGATGAGGGCCACCCCGAACAGGGCGACCAGGGTGAGCAGTTCCAGTTCCATCCATAGACCTCGTGTGATTGGCGGCGCCCGGCATGGCCTGGAGCCTGAAGGAGTCAACAGGTCGCTATCCTAGCGAGGGCAGGCTCATGAAGCCAACGAAACAATGGCAGCCAACTGATTCCTTATTTTCATCAATCAGCATGCGAGAGGGCCTGCGCCTTGATAACCGCCAGCCCCTGTAGCAGGGGCGCTTCATCCTCGCCGGGCGCACGGCTTACCCGGCCAGCCATGTAGCGGCTGCTGATGAGGATTAATCCAGAGCGCGGCTCTGGCCCTTGATGGCCTCCAGCCCCTCCAGCAGGGGCGCTTCATCCGCACCGGGCGCACGGCTTACCCGGCCAGCCATGTAGCGGCTGCTGAAGAGATTGAACCAGAGCTGCAGCGCCTGTCCCGCCCGCAGCTCCCCGGCCACTTCCAGCACGCAGGCGGCCACCTCGGCAGTGCACAGGTGCTCGTCGCTGTGGGCGACGCGCATGCCGTAGGTAGAGAGCGCATCCGGCTTGATGGCGAGCACCGGGAAACCGTCCAGATAGGGACTCTTGTTGAACATCTTGCGCGCCTCGGGCCAGGTGCCGTCCAGCAGGATGAACAGCGGCTTCTTGCCGGGGGCCAAAACCACCTCGCCGGTCAGGCGGTCGGGCGCTTTCTCGCAGGCGGGAAAGACTACGTAGGGCTGCCAGGCGGGATCCGCCAGCAGGGCCAGCAGCTCGGGATGGGGTTCGGTACGCGACCAGAGAAAGGCCCAGGTGGAGTCCGGCAGCACGTCGGCGATGAGGCGCCCGGTGTTGGAGGGCTTCATGGGCTCGCTGTCATACATCATGAGGCAGAAACCGGCCTCGGCCTTGAGCGCCGGGCGCCAGTCGCAGGCACACCAGTCGTGGCGCAGCTGGCAGGCATCGCAGCGTGGCACGCTGCCGCCACGGGCAAGAAAGGGTCGGGACGAGACGCTCTTGCGCCAGATGCGCAGGCGGTTGACGGCGTGATCGGGGATGGGCTTCATGGAACGCGGCTCTGACGGTGCCTGTGGCGGGACAAAAGGGGGCTGATTGTAACGGCGCGCCCTCCTGGCGGCAAGGCTTGCCAGGCGGCGCCCTGCCCCCTTCCCTCCCCGCGTTCTGCCCGCCTCGCCCCCATGAAAAAAGGGGCCCTGAGGCCCCTACTCACCATCCGTTGCAACCGGGTCTGGCGACGTCAGACCGCCTTTCGCAGGATCTGCTCCAGATAGTGCGCGAAGCTGTGGCCGTGGTGCTCCAGCAGTTTCGGGAACATGGAGATGGAGGTCATGCCCGGGAAGGTGTTGATCTCGTTGAGCAAAATCTCCCCCTCTTCGGTCAGGAAGAAGTCGATGCGCGACAGGTGGGTCAGCTTGAGCTGACGGAACGCCTTGAGCGCGTACTCGTGAATGGCGTCAGCCTGCGCCTGAGTCAGCCCCTCGGCCTTGAGCGCGGTCTCGGTGTGACTGGCGCTGCTGTACTTCTCTTCATAGGTGTAGAACTTGTCCTGGGGTACGCAGATCTCCCCCGGATAGGTGGCCACCAGCTCGTCACCATACTGGTAGACCGCCACTTCCAGCTCGCGGGGCTTGACCGCTTTTTCGATCAATACCTGCTCGGAGTAACCGAAGGCATCGGCAATGCCCTTCACCAGGTCTGCCTCGTTGCTGGCGGAGTAGCAACCCACGGAAGAGCCCTGGGAGGCCGCCTTGATGAAGACCTTGCCCCACTTGGCCAGCGCCGCTTTCGCCTCGGTCAGGCTCGCCTCGCCTTGCTCGGTCAGGAACAGGTAGGGGGTATTGGGGATGCCGATGGCGGTGAGCCACAGCTTGGTGGTGATCTTGTTGAAGCACACCTTGCTCGCCTCGGCGTCACAACCCAGATAAGGCAGGCCGGCCAGCTCGAGGAAGGATTGCAGATCGCCGGTCTCACCGGGATAGCCGTGGATGCAGGGCACCACGTAGTCCACCGGACGGGCCACGCTGTCGAACGAGAGCAGCTTGTCCAGCCCCAGCTTGCACTCGCGACCGTCGGCGGAGAGCCAGCGGTCGGCAAACATCTCGACCCGGGTCACTTCGATACCGGGCAGGAGCCCGAGCTGTTTTTCGAGGAAATTGGCGCTGCGCAGCGAGACTTCGTGCTCGGAGCCGCCACCGCCGCACAGCAGCAAGACATGCATGTTCTTCATTAGATGTGATCCCTTGGGAGAAGCGGCTTCGTCATCACCATGTCAAACCCAACCGCATGAAAACCGGACGAAGCCAGAAACGAACATAAGTGCGGGCAGTGTAGCAAGGGAGGGGAAGCCTTGTCAGCCGATGGGGCGCACCTCCCCCTGCCCGGGCAGATAAAAGTCTCTTCCTGTGTCAGAAACAGGATGAAATGCGCTCAGCGGGGGGGATCGACCCGCCCGGCGCCATTGCCGTTGACCCGAAACCAGCCGGCAATGCTGTAGCGCTCCCGGCTTGCGGGCAGCACCTCGTGGGGAAACTCTTCAGACAGGAAGAGCACCAGCCGCCCGCCCCGGGGGGAGACATCCATCAGAAACTGCTCGCTGTCGTCATAGACCCGCAATATTCCCCCCGCCTCTGGCTGCCAGTCGTTGTTCAGGTAGAACACCGAGGTGAGCCGGCGGTTGGATCGCCCGGCGAAGGCGTCGCGATGGGTGGCGTAGAAGTCCCCCTGACGGTAGCGGGCAAAGTGGGCCTCGTAGTCGAACAGCCCCAGCATCAGGCTGCGATTGGCGGCCAGACGCAGGGACTCCATCCGGGCCAGATAGTCGGCCACCGGCGCGCCGAGGGAGGCGTCGAGCCAGTGGATCTGATCCCGACGGATATCGCGGTTGTCCTGATGCAGGGTCTCGCGCCCGATCCCCGCCGGTCGCCACTCGTCCGGCAGGCAAGCCTTGAGGGCATCCACCTCGGCGGCGGTTAAAAAATCATCCACTATCACCCAACCCCGGGTGTAGATGGCATCCATGACGGCTTGATAGTCCAAGATAGGCTCGCAGCGAGGGGAGAGAGTGCGCTTTGTAGCGACTTCGGACCATCGGCACAAACCGGATTGCTTCTCTTGAGAAGTCCCGCCATCAATAGGAGTCTGGGGGGGCACAGACGCCCTCCCCCTTGCTCCCCGGCCCTCGGCCCGTTAACGTGCAAGGATTGTCCCCCGGGCGCCTTGTCGCCCCTCTTGCATCAGGAGAAACCATGCCCCTGCCCCTCATCCCCCTGCAACGACTCGATGGCACGGCCTGGTCCACCGCCGATCTGCAGGGCCGTGTCGTGCTGGTGGTCAACGTGGCAAGCCGCTGCGGTTTTACCCCCCAATACACCGGGCTTGAGGCCCTCTATCGCCAGTTCGGCCCCCAAGGCTTCGAGATCCTGGGCTTTCCCTGCGATCAGTTTGGCCATCAGGAGCCGGGCGATGCCGAGGAGATCGCCCGCTTCTGCTCTCTCGACTACCCTGTCAGCTTCCCCCTGATGGCCAAATGCGAGGTCAACGGCGCCGGGGCCCACCCCCTCTATCGCTGGCTCAAGGAACAAAAGCCCGGACTCCTTGGCAGCGAGGCCATCAAGTGGAACTTCACCAAGTTCCTGATTGACCGTGAAGGCCGAGTGGTGGACCGCTTCGCCCCCCAGACCAGACCGGAGGATCTGGTGCAGGCCATCGAGGGACTGCTCTGACGGGCGTGCGCCGCTCGCGACACGGCTGCTGCGCGTACGCCTCGCATCTGCTATATTACGCGCCCACTGTTCTCTTGTACGGTCGCTTTGCCGGGCTCAGGCCCAGCCTCGATGGCGACCCACCCTATTTTCCATGTCGTGACGGACCAAGGCTGCCGTCACCCGTTGAGCCCAAGGCTCGGAGTGTCCCTCGAACATGTCATTCAATGAACTGGGTCTGTCACCGCACATCCTGCGGGCCGTCAAGGAGCTGGGTTACGAACAACCCACCCCCATCCAGCAGCAAGCCATTCCCGCCATCCTGGCCGGGCAGGACGTGCTGGGCGGCGCCCAGACAGGCACGGGCAAGACGGCCGGTTTCACCCTGCCCATGCTTCATCGACTGCTGGCCAACCACGGCCGTGGCGGTCGTCGCCAGGTGCGAGCCCTGGTGCTGACCCCGACCCGGGAGCTGGCCGCCCAGGTGGGCGAGAGCATCATCAAATATGCCCACCACCTGCCGTTTCGTACCCTGATCGCCTATGGCGGCGTCAGCATCAAGCCGAACCTGGACGCCATCAAGCTCGGGGTCGACATCCTGGTCGCCACCCCGGGCCGCCTGCTGGATCTGCTGACCCAGGGCGCCCTGACCCTGAGCGCCCTCGAGGTGCTGGTGCTGGATGAAGCGGACAGAATGCTCGACATGGGGTTCATCACCGACATTCGCCGCATCATGAAGGCCCTGCCGGAGGAGCGTCAGACCCTGCTCTTCTCCGCCACCTTCTCCAATGACATCAAGGCGCTGGCGGACGATCTGCTCAAGGATCCCACCCTCATCGAGGTGGATCCCAGCAACACCGCCGCCGAGCAGGTAAGCCAGCGCATCATCCAGGTCGATCGGGAACGCCGCCGGGAGATGCTCTCCCACATGATTGGCCGTGGCAACTGGCAGCGGGTGCTGGTGTTCGTGCGCACCAAGCAGATTGCCGACAGGCTCGCCCAGCAGATGCAGAAAGATGGCCTGGATACGGTCGCCATCCACGGTGACAAGAGCCAGGGGGCCCGCAACCGGGCGCTGGCGGATTTTCGTGAAGGCAAGGTGCGGGTGCTGGTTGCCACCGATATCGCCGCACGGGGTCTGGACATCGATCAGCTGCCCCACGTGATCAACTTCGAGCTGCCCCAGATGGCGGAGGATTACATCCACCGCATCGGCCGCACCGGCCGTGCCGGGCGCGGCGGCGAGGCCATCTCCCTGGTGAGCCAGGACGAGCTGGGTCAGCTCAAGGAGATCGAGGCGCTGATCGGCCAATCCCTGACCGTGGAGATCCTGGAAGGGTACGAGCCGAGCGGCAAGCCGAGCCGCCAGACCCTGCCGGGCAGCAAGCCGGTGCAAAACCCGCCCCGCGCCCGTGGCCATGCCAACGCCAAGGGCAAACCCGCCGCCGGGAAAGGCAAGGGGGATGGCGCCAAGAAGCCGGCCCAGCCTGCGCAAAACAAGTCCCGCAAGCGGGAAGTGGTGGGCGAGGACATCGGTTTCGCCCCCATGCGCCGCCTGCCCAAGGCCCAGCGGGGCGACTATCAGGACAACTCCAACGAGGAGTGAGGCGGCGCGAGCACTGCGTCCTGAACAACAATAAACCGCCCGAGGGCGGTTTTTTTATGCTCTGGCGCCCTTAACCGGCGGCCAAGGCCATGTGCAGCAGGGGATAGGGCTTGCCCTGGCCATCCAGGGGGGAGCGCCCCGTCACCTCGAAGCCCAGGTGCTGGTAGAAGCCGACAGCCTGGGCATTCTGTTCGTTGACGTCCACGCGAGTCGCCCCCAGACAACGGATGGCGTGGTCCACCAGCTGGCGGCCGACCCCGCCCCCTCTCGCCTCGGGAGCGATGAACAGCATCTCGATATTGCCCTCAGCCACCCCGATAAAACCGACGATCACGCCATCCTGCCTGGCGCAATAAAGGCGCACGGCATCGAAATAGTGTTCGAGGATGAGAGGCTTGAGGGTGGCGATGTCTTCCTCTTGCAGGAAGTGATGGGTAGCGCGTACCGAGGCCTCCCAGAGAGCGATCAGGGCCGGGTAATCCTCGGTTTGTGCTGGTTCTATCTTCATGAATTGTTGGCTCAATTTATGGCAAAAGCGCCGATGCTAAGCCTTGGGGCCGAACCTCGTCAAGGTGCAGCCCTGGGCCTCTGCCTGCTTGATGACAAACCCCTTCTCGATGCCCGCCTTGAAGCCCAGCTTCTCATAGAGGCGATGGGCTTCATCGCGCCCTTCCCCCGAGAGCAGCATCACCTTGTAGCCATCCAGCCCCCAGGCCAGGGAGAGCGCCTGTTCAAGCACCTTCTGGCTCAGCCCCTGGCGTCGGAACGCAGAGGCCGTTACCACGTGCTCTATGATGCCAAAGGGCCTGCCGCCGTTGCTCAGGGTCGGGATCACCCCGAGCTGGCAGGTGGCGGCGAGCTCACCGCCCACCTTCGCCACGATGATCCGCACCTCGGGCCTGGCCAGCAGGCTCGCGAGCGTCTCCCTCGCCATGGAAAGCGGCATCACGGGATCCCGTGGTCTGAGCTCGGCGTAAAGGCTGAGCAAGCCGCCAGATCCTGCTCCCTGCACTCTCTGATCACCACCATGGCAACCTACCTGATCTGCCACTCCTCTTTCGGCTGATCATGCATGAC
This sequence comes from Aeromonas sp. PS2Canimalfood6, assembly GCF_048276795.1. Lineage (NCBI taxonomy): Bacteria > Pseudomonadati > Pseudomonadota > Gammaproteobacteria > Aeromonadales > Aeromonadaceae > Aeromonas > Aeromonas sp. PS2Canimalfood6. Next base: position 67,577 of record NZ_JBLUXC010000011.1, on the reverse strand, counting down.
GCCAGCATGGAGTGTGCGCAGGCATAAAGAGAAAGAAGATGCCTCCCCAGGTTGGGAAGGCATCGCGATCAACGGGTCTTGACCGCCTGGAGCAGGACAGAGACGTCGGCGCCAACGCGGCGGGTCGCGATGGCTTCGCGAATGTCGCGCTCGCTGTAGCGACTGGCGGGGTAGACCACCACGCAGGCAGTGTCACCGGGAGCGAGGAAGTGGGTCTCGCCAAAGGGGGTGTAGCGGGTGGCGCCAATGCTGATGAGTGCATGGGCCGGGCGCCCCGCCTGGGCCAGCAGCCCCTGGATATGCTCGGCCGGGCCTTCGTCCTGCTGATGGTTGAACTTGTCGATGGCCCACGCCAGCAACTGACCGTGGAAGTAGCTGTAGTCCACCGCCGCGCTGTCGATCCCGTAGGGGTGCAGCTCGCCGCCGCGCTCCAGGTAGCAGGCGATGCGGTAGTCATCGAGCTCGCATCCTGCGGCAAAGTGGGTCAGGGGCAGCAGGTTCGCGGCCAGCCCCTTGCTCTCTTCACCCCAGTTCTTCTTCTCGCTGATCTTGTTGGCATTGGGGCGACGGATGGAGCAGTCGTTGTAGGCGCCAAACGCCTTGGGATGGATGGCCACCACCTGCTCCCCCGCGTACTCCAGCTCGCACCACAGTGCCACCTCGGGTTCAATCTGCACCTTCTCGTCCCCGCTCACCGCCGCCTCCGGCAGGAAGATGGCCTCGCCGCTCAGGGGAAAGACCCCGAGCTGGCCGGGATGGTTCGGCACATAGAAGGGGAACAGCGCCTTGGGGGCGACCTTGTCGTCAACCTTGACGGCGACGAAGTCCGCCGCCTCCCCTGCCTGTTCCAGGTGACCGGCGAAGTTGCCCGCCACGCCCAGTCCGATAAAGGGGGTCTGTGAGGTGATCTGCATCTGTGGCTCCACTGGCGCGGCCGGGGCCGCCGCCTCGTTGTCGTTGTTCAGGGCGGAAATACCGCCAAAGAGGGAGCTTATTAGAGCACAGCCCCCGTACGGCGCCCAGCCACCGGGCCACAAGCTGTGCACCAGGGCGGATTTTCCCTCACCATCTGGTCATAAAGTCGGCAGTCAATACGAAGCTGTGATCCCGATGCTTGGGAGAGCCCGGCACTTTTGCTAGGCTGACCTATTCATTTGCCGTTCGGGAGCCGTCGCAAGGCCATGACCACCCACTTTCAGGGGCGCTTCGAGGTGGAGTTCAAATACCGCCTGACGGACAGCGCCGCCTTTGTACATACCCTCACGGCCCTCGGCCCCGAGGTGATGGTGGCGGACAATCATGAGCAGGACTGCTACTTCGACACGGCAGATGGCGCCCTGGCCCGGGCAGAGAAGAGCCTGAGCATCCGCACCATGGCCCCCAGCGGCATCCGGCTCTGGATAGTCAAAGGACCCGGACCCGATCGCTGCGAGGCGGTCAACATCACCGATGCGGACAAGGCGGCCAGCATGGTGCGCACCCTGGGCTACCAGCCGGTGCTGACCATCGACAAGCGGCGCAGCATCTATTTTCTGGGGGCCTTCCACGTCACGGTGGATCACCTGGCAGGCGTCGGTGATTTTGCCGAGCTCGCCATCATGACTGACGACGAGACCGCCCTGCCCGCCTACCGCGCGCAGTTGCTGGCGCTGGCTAGCCGGCTGGGACTGGCGCCCGAGATGCGGGAAACCCGCTCCTATCGCACCCTGTGCGAGCAGCGAGTCCCCCTTTGACAAGCGGCAACAAGAGGAATCTGCCCATGATCGACAAACTCGCCTGGCTGACCTTCAAGAAGGGACAACTGCTGTGCGCCCGCTCCCACGGCAAGGACATCTACTACATTCCGGGGGGCAAGCGCGAGCCGGGCGAGAGCGACGAGGCGGCCCTCGTTCGTGAAATCGAGGAAGAGCTCGCGGTCACCCTGAAACCCGACACCCTGACGTTCGCCTGCGAGTTCAGCGCCCAGGCGGACGGCAAGCCGCAAGGGGTGAATGTCAATCTGCGTTGCTACACGGGGGACGCCGACGGCACGCCCGTCGCCTCGGCGGAGATCGCCGAGCTGCGCTGGCTGGACAGCCGCCACCTGGCCGAGGTCTCCCCCGTCTCCCGCCTGCTGTTCCAGTGGCTGGCAGCGCAGGGACTGATCCATTAAGAGACGGCGCACCTGACCGGATGACGATGGCACCGGCAGGAGAGTCCGCGCCCGAGACATTAATCCCCCACGTGGGCCAAGAGAGAAGATGAGGACATTCAATGGAGATCCTTGAGGTCGAGAGTACCAGAGGCATCAAACCGGCGCTGATCGCCCTGCTGCAAGATTGCGTGGCCAGCGGTGCCTCGGTGGGCTTTCTGCCTCCCCTGCAGGAAGAGCAGGGGCTGGCGTACTGGCAAGGCATCGAAGGGGAGCTGGCGGATGGAGTGCGCAAGCTCTGGGTGGCGTTTGATCAGCACCATCTGGTGGGCGCCCTGCAGCTCTCCCTGTGCACCAAGGCCAACGGGGGCCACAGGGCCGAAGTGGAAAAGCTGATGGTCCACAGCCAAGCCCGTGGCAAGGGGGTGGGCCGAGCCCTGATGAACGCCATGGAGCAAGGGGCCCGGGACGCCAGGCGTACCTTGCTGGTGCTGGATACCCGGGTCGGCGACGTGGCCTCCAGCCTCTATCGCCAGCTCGGCTATCAGGAGGCCGGCCAGATCCCGGACTTCGCCCGCAATGGGGACGGCACCCTGGCCGCCACCCAGTTCTTCTACAAGCAGCTCTGAGGCAGACGGCTTGGCAAGATCGGACAGCGTGCCGGTCTTGCCCCCTCCAAGGCTCGGCGCACATAGGTTTTTGGTTCAATCAGACTCATCGGCAAGGAGCCATCATGATATTGGAAGTCGCCCATCTGCAGATCATTCCCGGCAAGGCCACTGACTTCGAGCAGGCCTTCGCCCAGGCCCAGCACATCATCAGCGCCATGCCCGGCTACCTGGGCCACCAGTTGCAGCGTGCCCTGGACGATCCCCATCACTACCTGCTGCTGGTGCAGTGGGAACGGCTGGAAGATCACACCCGGGGGTTCAGGGGCTCCCCCCAGTACCAAGAGTGGAAGGCCCTGCTGCACCACTTCTACGACCCCTTCCCCAGGGTCGAACATTTTCAGGATGCAACACCGATCAGCGCCGCAAGCTGAACCTTGATCAGACAGTCCCGTCACGGGCTGATCAATGGCGTCAGGCCAGTCGCTCGGCCCTGTGGGCAATCTGCGGCTCGGCAAAGGCGCCCTGGGCCGCGATGAGCTGCAGCTCGTAGGCATTCGCCTCCCAGGTCTGTCGCAGCACCGCATCCACCGCGGCGTTGGTGCGCTCGAAGGCGCTCACCCCATCATATCCCGCCTGCAGGTTGGCCAGCATCAGGGCGCTGATGAGATCCCCCACGCCCACCGGTTGGCGCGCGAAATCGTAAAGGGGACGGGCGATCAGATAGTCTCCCTCGGGGGTGGCAAGCAGCATCTCGAAGCGGCCGGGGACGCTGGCGGCGCGACCCAGGTGCTTGACCAGCACCATCTTCACCCCCCTCTCCAGCAACTGGTGTGCGGCGACCCGGGTCTGGGCCAGGGTTGTCAGATGGACATCACACAGGGTCTCCAGCTCCAGCAGATTGGGGGCCATGATGTCCGCCACCGGCAGGGCCTGCTCGGTGAGAAAGCGGGTGACGCCCGGGGCGACGATGCACCCCTTCTCCGGATGCCCCATCACGGGATCGCAGAAATAGAGGGCCGCCGGATTGGCTCGCTTCACCGCCGCCACCACCGCCAGGATCTCGTCCCCCTGCTCCGCCGAGCCCAGATAGCCGCTCAGCACCGCATCGCAGCGCGCCAGCACCTCGATATTGCAAAGCCCCTGGCACAAGGCGGCAATGTGGCCCGCCGGCATCGCCATTCCCTGCCAACCCGCCTCGTACTGGGTGTGGTTGGAGAACTGTACCGTATTGATGGGCCACACCTCCATGCCGAGACGGCGCATGGGGAACACGGCGGCGCTGTTGCCGGCACAGCCAAACACCACGTGGGACTGGATAGAGAGAATGCGTTTCATCGACACCACCGCACAAGAAGCCTGAGGAAAAGAGGCAATATATCGGATGAAGAGACGGCTCTTCCAGCAATTAACGCCATGACTCCCTATTTATGCTTCTGCAGGCCTAACCTGCCGCATATTTGACCGCCGCTACCCTGTTCCTGCACAACCCTGGAGCCATCTCCCCCGCTGCTGCGGGGTGATAAATGTACCTGGACGCCTCTTGTCTGATGGCATACAAGGTGATTTTTTAACCAACCATAAACAGTCGGGATCAAGGATGAGGTCCGATGGAAAGGCGCCAGTCGGCAGTCGGCAGTCGGCAGTCGGCAGTCGGCAGTCGGCAGTCGGCAGTCGGCAGTCGGCAGTCGCAAAATAAGGCAACAAGGGCAAGGGTCAAGGAGGCGTCGGAAGATCACAGGACAAAGGCGGCCTACCCTTGCCTGACACCGTGGCAACGGCAAGCCATACGCAGTGGCGACAGCAAGTCACGTCACCAGTGCCGTGGCTGCAGCGAGTCGCCAGCAGTCGTCAGGGGGAGCGCGGTGCCCTTGGGCGTCTCAATCCCGGGCGAAGTGGTAGACCCAGCCTTCGTCCGGTGCCATCTCGTCCGGCAGGTCCACCAGGGCAGGCAGCGAGGTGACGGCCCCTTCGGCCGCATATTGCAGGGCCATCAGGGCGCAGAGCGCGGCATCATAGGGATCCGTGCCAGGGATGAGGGACGCCGGCAGGTGGGGTTGCAGCTCGGGCCGCACCGCAGAGGCTTTGCCCCCCATTTTGGCCAGGGCGGGATAGACCTCCAGCACCGCGCGCCCGGCAGCCCTCGCCTGTTTTGGCACCAGTTGCAGATCCCCGAGACGCGGCAGCATGGAGAGGGCCAGGGTGGCGTTGTTGCCGAGCCTGTCGAAGGTGGCGGAGAGGGGCTTCTTGCCATAGTGCTGATGGAGCCAGCGCTCGCAATCCCGGTAGGCGTAAGGGTTGTCAATCTCCCGCTGGGGCACGGGAAAGCCGCTCCCCCGCCCCGCCAGCAGATCGGCGAGGGCGCGGGGAAAGGCCAGGGGCGCATCGATGCCGAGAGCAAGGCGCGGGCAGGCCAGCACCTGCATCAGCGCCACCTCGTCTTGCAGGGCCGGGCGCAGCAGGGCATCCAGATCCGGCGCGACCCGGGAGCTCAGGCGAAACAGGGGGGAGATCCCGAGCCAGTGCAGACGCGACTCCCGGGCCTGCCAACCCACCACCGCCACCGCCTGGGCATTGCCCTGCCAGCCCCTCACGTCCCAGCCGATGCCGATGGCGTCCATGTGTTCCGTTGTCATGCCCCTGTTACCTCTGTGCAGCCTTGATGGAGCACAGGGTAATGGCTGCCCCTCCTAAAGCAAGGGCAAGTTGGTCCCTAGAAGGATTTCTTGAAGTTGATCAGGGGCAGAATGGGGAAGATGCCGTTCTCGGCGTAGTTGGCCAGGCCAATCTGCAAGCCGTCCAGGTGCTTGGTGGCATTGACGAATCCCAGCTGGAACGTGGTGCGTTCGGCATAGTTGACGAAGCCGACGTTGGCCAGGGCATTGCCCTGGGCGATGTTGACCGCCCCCCAGTTGAGCCCCTTCACATTGTTGGTCAGGTTGACGAAGCCCAGATTGAGGCCGGTATCCTGCCCTTCGTGCCAGTTGACGGCGTTGATGGCGACCCCGCCAAACTGATGGCGCACCCGGCTCGCGCCAAAGAACACACCAAGCTGCAGGCCGGTGAACTGATCCACGTCGGAGAGGGCGAACACCGGCAGATCGATCCCCCTCACCTGGCCGGTGCGGCCGTAGAGGAAGGAAGCCCGTGCCCCTTCCACCTGATTGGACGAGGGCAGGTTGACACCGGGCAGGGAGATCTGGACCGGCGTGCTGGCCTGGGCGACACCGGCGAGGGTCAGGGCACCACAGCCGAGCAGCAGGGCGAACGGTTTCATCGGGGATTCCTTGTGAAGAGGGTGTGGCTCAAGGGTACCAGCGCAGGCCCCGGGGAACGAGACCCCGCCCCCTGCCCTGCGTCACCTCTCGTCTGAACCCGGGGATGGCTCTCTCGGCGGATTGGAAAATTCAAACAGAAACTAACATTTATACCAAAGGTGGATTGGTTGCAGAATTCTCAAACGTGTGTTTGAACAGAGCAAACAACACGTAACACAGGGATGACGTGCTGTACCCGCAAGAAGGGTCGATTGACCCGCAAAAACAGTGTTCTGCCGAACCGGAGACCCATGATGAATATGGACGTGATCAAGAGCTTTACCGAGCAGATGCAAGGCTTTGCCGCTCCCCTCACCCGCTACAACCAGCTGCTGGCCAGCAACATCGAACAGCTGACCCGGTTGCAACTGGCGTCCGCCAATGCCTACGCCGAACTGGGGCTCAACCAGTTGCAGGCCGTCGGCAAGGTGCAGGATGCCCAGAGCCTGGCGGCCCTCGGCACCGTGCAGCTGGAGAGCGCCAGCCAGCTCTCCCGCCAGATGCTGGATGACATCCAGAAGCTCAGCGCCCTCGGCCAGCAGTTCAAGGAAGAGCTGGATGCTCTGACCGCAGATGGCATCAAGAAGAGCACGGGCAAGGCCTGATAACCCCTGGCTGCCCGTCTTGCGGGCAGCCACATCTCCCCACGACTCGACAGAACGGGCAAGTGCCCGCCCCGGACGTGGGTGAAGGAGAACACATGAGCCAATCATCTTACGGCCCGCTGTTCGAGGCCCTGGCCCACTACAACGACAAGCTGCCGGCCATGGCCAGAGCCCAGACCGAGCGCACGGCCCAGGCCCTGCTGCAGACCCGTCTGGACGATCTGGGCAAGGTGCTGGAGCAGGGCAGCCAGCAGCCCTGGCAGCTGATCCAGTCCCAGATGAACTGGTGGCAGGATCAGCTCAAGCTGATGCAGCACACCCTGCTCAAGAGTGCAGGCCAGCCGAGCGAGCCGGTGATCACCCCGGATCGCAGCGATCGCCGCTTCAAGGCCGACGCCTGGAGCGAGCAACCCCTCTATGACTACCTCAAGCAATCCTATCTGCTGACCGCAAGACACCTGCTGGCGGCGGTGGATGCCCTGGAGGGCGTGCCCGAGAAGAGCCGGGAGCGACTGCGCTTTTTCACCCGCCAGTACGTCAACGCCATGGCTCCCAGCAACTTCCTGGCCACCAACCCGGAGCTGCTCAAGCTCACCCTGGAGTCCGACGGCCAGAATCTGGTCCGCGGCCTCGCGCTCCTGGCCGAAGATCTGGAGCGCAGCGCCGATCACCTCAACATCCGCCTGACCGACGAGTCCGCCTTCGAGCTCGGCCGGGATCTGGCGACCACCCCGGGCCGGGTAGTGCTGCGCACCGAGCTCTTTGAGCTCATCCAGTACAGCCCGACCACGGCGACGGTGGGCAAGACCCCGGTGCTGGTCGTGCCCCCCTTCATCAACAAGTACTACATCATGGACATGCGCCCCCAGAACTCCCTGGTGGCCTGGCTGGTCGCCCAGGGGCAGACGGTCTTCATGATCTCCTGGCGCAACCCGGGGGTGGCACAGGGGCAGGTCGATCTCGACGACTACGTGGTGGACGGGGTCATCGCCGCCCTGGACGCCGTGGAGGCGGCCACCGGTGAGCGGGAGGTGCACGGCATCGGCTACTGCATCGGTGGCACTGCATTGTCACTCGCCATGGGCTGGCTGGCGGCGCGGCGCCAGAAGCAGCGGATGCGTAGCGCCACCCTGTTCACCACCCTGCTGGACTTCTCCCAGCCCGGGGAGCTTGGCATCTTCATCCACGAGCCCATCATCGCGGCGCTGGAAGCCCAGAACGAGGCCAGGGGCATCATGGACGGGCGCCAGCTGGCGGTCTCCTTCAGTCTGCTGCGGGAGAACAGCCTCTACTGGAACTACTACATCGACAGCTACCTCAAGGGCCAGAGCCCGGTGGCGTTCGATCTGCTGCACTGGAACAGCGACAGCACCAACGTGGCGGGCAAGACCCACAACAGCCTGCTGCGCCGACTCTACCTGGAAAACCAGCTGGTGAAGGGGGAGCTCAAGATCCGCCACACCCGCATCGATCTCGCCAAGGTGAAGACCCCGGTGCTGCTGGTGTCCGCCGTGGACGATCACATCGCCCTCTGGCAGGGGACCTGGCAGGGCATGGCGCTGTTCGGGGGCGAGCGGCGCTTCATTCTGGCCGAATCCGGGCACATCGCCGGCATCATCAATCCGCCGGATGCCAACAAATACGGCTTCTGGCAGAGCGAGGCCGAGGCGGACAGCCCGGCGCAGTGGCTGGCGGGGGCGACCCACCAGAGCGGCTCCTGGTGGCCCGAGATGATGCGCTTTATCAAAGACCGTGACGAGGCAGAGCCCGTCCCCGCCCGGCAGCCTGCCGAGGGGCTGGAGGCGGCCCCCGGCAGCTACGTCAAGGTACGGCTCAATCCGGTGTTTGCTGGCGTCAGGAAGCAAGAAGAGGAACCCGCATGAGTACACAACCCCTTGCCGTGGGCATGAAAGCCAGCCTGACCAAGCGCTTCGGCCCGGCCGAGGTGGCGGCCTTCGCCGGCCTCTCGGAGGATTTCAATCCCCTGCACCTGGACCCGGACTTCGCCGCCACGACGGTGTTCGAGCGCCCCATCGTCCACGGCATGTTGCTGGCGAGCCTCTTCTCCGGGCTGCTCGGTCAGCAGTTGCCAGGCAAGGGGAGCATCTACCTGGGCCAGAGCCTCGGCTTCAAACTGCCGGTGTTCGTGGGGGACGAGGTGACGGCGGAGGTGGAGATCATCGCCCTGCGGGACGACAAGCCCATCGCCACCCTGGCCACCCGCATCTTCACCCAGGGCGGCGCCCTCGCCGTGACGGGGGAAGCGGTGGTGAAACTCCCTTGAGCGCCAGTGGCCCCCAGAGACACAACCAGCCCGGTCGGGCTGGTTTTTTTGCCTGTGCTCGCCCCTTTTTCGGGGCAATTCGGCCCGGGCCCTTTCCCTGCCCCGCCTAACTGCCTAGAATGAGCCCCCGCTGTTTCAGCCATTCATCCAGCTAGAGGATTTCCCATGGAGACGTTTCTGCTCGAAGGTCACCCCTTCGTTGCCTTGTGTGACCTGATCAAGCATCAGGGTTGGGCCGATTGCGGCGGTGCCGCCAAGGCGCTGGTCGCCGAGGGCCTGGTGGAAGTGGACGGTCAGGTCGAGACCCGCAAACGCTGCAAGATAGTCGCCGAGCAGGTGGTCAACTTCAACGGCATGAAGGTCGTGGTGAAGGAAGGCGTCAGCCCCGAGATCCTCTGATCCTGACGCCCTGCCACGTAAGCGCTACCCAGCACAGTCGCCGAGTAGGTGGTCAACTTCAGCGGCATGAAGGCCGTGGTGAAGGAAGGGAGCAGTCCCGAGATCCCCTGATCCTGACGCCCTGCCACGCCAGCACTACCCAGCACAGTGGCCGAGCAGGTGGTCAACTTCAACGGCATGAAGGCCGTGGTGAAGGAAGGGAGCAGTCCCGAGATCCTCTGATCCCGGCTTGAACAAGGGCGCCAGCGCGCCCTCTGGCCTTCAGCTGGCCTTGATGGAGAGGGTCAGCACGAAGCGGGCCATGGCCTCGTCGCCGTTGCGAGACGGGCAGGTGGCCACCACCTGGATGGGGCGGTTGATGCGCTGACCGCTCGCCAGGGACTCGTCGATCATGGCGTCGATAAGCTCCCCCGCCGCGCAATCAAACTGCACGTCCCCCTCCGGGCGCTTCAAAAACTCCCCCTGCACATCCTTGAAGGCAAAATGCACCTTCTTGCGCCGCGCCCGCCCCTTCTCCATGACCAGGAGCCCCCCCACCAGGTCGGCACCGGTGGCGAGCGCCCCGAAATACATGCTGCCCAGGTGGTTGCGGGTGCGCCAGCCCAGCGGAATGCGGATGCGCAGCGCCCTGGCGTCCATCTGCTCGATGACGGGGGCACAAAAACCAATGACGGGAATGTAGCGCCAGGCGAACAGACGCAGGGCGAGGTTGGCTTTGAGGCGTTGCAGGTCCATTGCAAACTGATCCGATGAGTAAATGTGATACAAATGTTGCCAGTCTGCTTCCCGATAGACAAGCCTCCCGTGCCATCCCTGTGAGCGGCCCCCCAAAGGGTATTTGCAAAATTCATGCAATGGCCAGGTTCTATTTGCCTGGCAAATGATAAAACCGGCCTTTCCTGACCCCGGGTCGCCCCTCTCTTTTCCCTTTTTCCGATTTTTTTCAAGGTCCCGCCCCGGATGACGGGACCATGACGGCCATATCCGAATGAAACACAACGAGAAATACTCCCCGTCTGGGGGCTAGCCCAGGATCCCGCCCCCGCCACTGGGATTATTCGCAGTAACCAAACCCCCTCTCCCTCGCTAGGCTGTGTTCTCAAAATGCTGGTTTTCTGTCCACCAATAGCTCTCGTAAGTAACGAAGGCAGAAAGCCAGCTTGATAAAAGCAGCAAAACTTCCCGCCAGCTTTTCATATCTCGTTGAGAATCGGCGAAACTTCTTCAGCCATCCGAAGCACCGCTCGACCACATTTCGCCTGCGATAACGAGCTTTGTCTAATACTAGAGGTCGTCCCTTATGGTGCCGCTGCTGGTCGCTGCGCTGCGGGATGACTGCTTTTATCCCTCTGCGCCGGAGTTCGGCCCGCAAAGCCCTGCTGCTATAGGCCTTATCTGCGGCAAGATGCGTTGGTCACGTGCGATAACGGCCTGATGAAGTCGGGATCCTTGCCATGGCCAACGCACTTGTCGCATATCTGATTTCCGCTGATTGCCCCGGCGAAAGGCAGAACCCCAGCGGTAAACCATTACCATCAGTGACCAAGTGAATTTTGCTGCCAAAACCACCACGAGAGCGACCAAGTGCTTGATTCACCGGAGTGTTTTTTTACGCGCTCCGGCAGCATCTTTGGATGCCCTGACATTGGAGCCGTCCAGGCACCACAGGTCGAAATCGATGAGCCCTTCTTCATTGAGCTTGAGTTGCAGCGCTTCCAGAATGGCATCAATCCGGCCTGCATCCTGCCAACGCCGGAAGGTGTTGTAGACCGAATTCCATGGTCCGAAACGTTCTGGAAGGTCTCGCCAAGGAGCTCCGGTGTGGAGTATCCAGAGAATGCCATCGAGCACTTGGCGCGGTTCATGGGTAGGGCGCCCGATCAGGCTTCGAGAAGAAAACTGGGGCTCGATAAGCCCCCATTGTGCATCAGTCAGCTGATAACGGTGGGACACGGAATGGATCTTAAGCTGTTGAGAAGATGTGAGATTATATCTTCATCACTTTAAGAACACAGCCTAGGCTGTTGCTGGCCAGGAAGTAGCCACTCGGCACCGGGTCAACCCGTCTACCAATCTCACCATAAGGATAGAGAGATGAGTCACGTGCAACAGTTGTTCAACGGGGGCGAGAGCGCCGGTACTTTCCAGCTCAACTTCAACAACAACCGTGCCTACGAGCTGTTTGGCCGGGAGTACCTCAAGTGCTATGCCAACCTCAGCGCCAAGGGGAAGATGAGCAAGCCCCTGCCCACCGGGCCGCTGAGCTACACCGTCGACTTCGCCATGGATTGCGGCTGCAGTTCGGTGCTGTTTGACTTCAACCTCGCCTACAAGAAGACCTTCGGCAACCAGTTGCAGGCCCCCCTGTGGCGCGAGTCGGACTACGAGGCCGAGCTGGTGCTCTGCCAGCTGGTGCGCGAGGCACCGGCCAACCGCCTGAGCAACCATGATCAGTTCGCCGAGGCCGAGGCCTTCTTCAACGACGTCAATCTGCCCGACACCGTCCGGGCGGTGGGCAATGATCCCTATGCCGACAAGGACGGCCTGGTGGAGTTCATCGTGGCAAACGAGCTGCTGGACGATCCCGCCGTCATGGCCAAGCTGGCGGAACAGAAGGCCTACCTCATCGCCATCACCTCCGTGGTCACCGCCTACATCAACCGTTACGCCGAAGCCTATGGCGAGCAGTACAAGACGGACGCGGATCTCTGGGCCAGGGCCCTCTCCAAGATCCCTCTGATGGGGCCGAGCAAGATCGATCAGCAGAGCTACAGCCGCCACATCAAGGGGCTCAGCATCGCCACCGACTTCATCAACTTCATCATGGACGTGGTGGTGAGCCAGGGCACCACGGCGCTGGCCAGCTTCAACAAGTTCCTGCAAAAGCAGGGGGATGCCATCCGCTTCGGGGTGGAGAACAACAAGGACTTCTACAAGACCATCACGGTGGGGGTCACGGTGGAAGTGTTCAAGGTGGGCAACGAGCTGGTCTATGTGCCGAAGATCAAGCAGTACCGCGTCAACTTCGACCGCCAGAACAGCAAGTTCACCTCCGCCTGTGCCAGCGCCGAGTTCGTCGACATCTACTTCAACTACCTCTATGCCGCCAACGTGTTCGACTACGAGGCCCTCAAGGACCCCGAGATCAAGCGCGACTTCGACAACTTCATCCAGAAGCAGCGCAAGGCACAAATTGAAGAAGCGGATACCTTCTTCAACGATGACTTCCCGCCCCTGGAGCCCAAGCAGGTCAGCCGCAGCAAGGCCACGGTGTAACCCCGCCAGTCAAAAAAACAGCCGGCAGATGCCGGCTGTTTTTTTAGGTGGGCCTCAGGCCCGTTTCTCTTCAAGCCAGGCCCCCTGGCTCTGCATCTCGAACAGCTGGGCATAATGCCCCCCCAGCGCCATCAGCTCGCCGTGGGTGCCGCGCTCGCTCACCCACCCGCGGGAGAGCAGCAGGATTTCATCGGCATCCACAATGGTGGAGAGACGGTGGGCGATGGCGATGGTGGTGCGGCCACGGCGTGCCGCCGAGAGCGCCTGGGAGAGGGCGAGCTCGGTCTGGGAGTCCACGCTCGCGGTCGCCTCGTCCAGGATGAGGATGCGCGGATCCCCCACCAGGGCGCGAGCAAAGGAGAGCAGCTGGCGCTGGCCAGCGGAGAGGTTCTTGCCCCCCTCCTCCATCAGGGTGGCCAGGCCATCGGGCAGGCGGCGCACGAAATCGGCCAGCTGCACCTCCTCCAGGGCCTGCCAGAGCCGCCCATCCTCGATGCCGTCACGCCCAAGGCGCAGGTTCTCGGCCAGGGTGCCGACGAAGATGAAAGGATCCTGCTGCACCAGGCCGATGCTGCGGCGCACCGCCGAGAGAGCCAGGCCGTTCATGGGGTGATCATCGAAGTGGATGCTCCCCCGATCCAGGGGGTAGAAACCCATCAGCAGGCTGATGATGGTGGACTTGCCGCTGCCGGTGTGGCCCACCAGCGCCAGCATCTGGCCCGGCCGGGTGGCAAAGCTCACATCTTGCAGCACCTGCTGCTCCCCGTCGTAGGAGAAGCCCACCCCGTCGAAGCGTACCCGTCCCTCCAGGGGGCGCACCTCCCCGTCGGTGCTCTCGCGGGTTTCATCGAGCAGGGCGAATACCCGCTCCCCCGCCACCATGGCCTGCTGCAACTGGTTGAGCTGGTTGGTCATCTCGATGAGGGGCTCGATCATCCGCCCCAGATAGCTGATGAAGGCGTAAAGCACCCCCACCTGAATGGCCCCCGCCGTGCTCAGCCCCTCGTGGGCAAACAGGGCCAGCAGACCGATGAGCACCATCATGTAGAAGAGATCGATGAGGGGGCGCAGCAGGATGCCGTTGATCTTGAGGCTCTTGATCCGCGCCTGCCAGTGCTGCTGGTTCACCCCCGCAAAAGCAATGGCGAAGTGGCGCTCCTGCACCATGGCCTGGATCACCGGCATCCCCTGCAACGACTCGTTGAGACGGCTGTTGATGTCGGAGAGCAAGGATCGGGTCGCCCGCACCACGGGCACGCTCAGTTTCTGGTAGAGCCACATCACGGCCCCCACCGCCGGCAGCAGGGTGGCGCACACCAGCATCAGGTGAAAGTCCAGCAGCGCCATGGAGAGCAGGATGCCGCACAGGAGCACCACTTTTTGCACCAGGAGCCCTATCACCTGGACATAGAGGTTCATGATCGCCTCGGTGTCGTTGGTGATGCGGGAGATGAGGGAGCCCGAGCGGTGCTTGTCGAAATAGCGGGCAGGCAGGCGGATGGCGGTGGCGAACACCTGCTCGCGCAGACGCTGCACCACCGCCTGGGCGATGCGGTTGAAGCGCAGGGATTGCAGGTAGAAGCCGGCCGCCGACAACACCTGCAACCCCAGATAACCGGCGGCAAGGGCGGCGATGATGCCCCACTCCAGCCGGCGCGGCGCCAGGTAGTCATCGATGAAGAGCTTGATGAGCAAGGGACCCGCCACCTCGGCGCCGGTGGCGAGCAGCAGGCAGATGCCCGCCTGCACCAGCCAGCGGGGGTAGCTGGCGCAGTAGGCGAGCAGCCGTTTGATGGTTGGATTCACAGACTTGCCTCCAGCGCAACGTTCCACGGGAATTGACTCTCTTTGCTCCCCTCTCCGCTCGCGGGAGCCGGGCGGGGGGTGAAGGAAACCAGGGGCCTTGTCATCCTGTTCACAGGCTCTCCTCCACGTCCTGCTCCAGGCGCTGGTAGCGGACCATGTCCGCGTACCAGCCGTTCCTGGCCATCAGGGTCTCGTGACGGCCCCGCTCGCTGATCGCGCCCTGTTCCAGCACCAGGATCTCGTCCGCCTGCTCCACCGCCGTCATGCGGTGGCTCACCAGCACCAGGGTGCGCTTGTGGACCTTGAGGGCCAGCAGGATCTGCTGCTCGGTGTGGGCATCCACCGCCGAGAGGGCGTCATCCAGCACCAGGATAGGGGCATCCAGCAGCAGGGCGCGGGCGATGGCCAGACGCTGCTTCTGACCGCCGGAGAGGGTCACCCCCTTCTCTCCCACCTCGGTTTCATACCCTTTGGGGAAGCGACTGATGTCGTCGTGAACGCAGGCGATGCGCGCCACCCGCTCAATCTCCTCCCGGCTCGCCTCGGGGCGGCCCAGGGCGATGTTGGCCGCGATGGTGGTGGAGAACAGAAACGGCTCCTGGGGCACATAGGCAAACTGGCTGCGCAGCTCACCCAGCGACAGTTGCGAGATGGGCACCTCCCCCATGCGGATCTCCCCGGCCGTGGGGTTGGCCAGGCGCATCAGCAGCTTGAGCAGGGAGCTCTTGCCTGCCCCGGTGCGTCCCACTATCCCCAGCATGGCGCCAGCCTGCAGGGTGACATCCACCCCCTGCAACAGGGTGCGCTGCTCCAGCCGGTAGCCCAGCCCCAGCACCCGCAGGGGAAAGGCCGAGGCCAGCGCCATGGGATGGGCCGGCTCCTCGATGTCGCTGTGCTCCCCCAGCAGGCTTTCGATGCGCGAGTAGGCGGCGCTGCCCCGCTCGATGATGTTGAACAGCCAGGCGATGGCGAACATGGGCCAGATGAGCTGGCCGAGGTACATGGTGAAGCTGGTGAGCTCCCCCAGAGTCAGCTTGTCTTGCAGCACCAGGGCGCTGCCCCCTGCGACAGCCAGAAAATAGGAGCAGCCGATGCACAGGTAAATCACGGGGTCGAACTTGGCGTCGATGCGGGCCACCGCCATGTTGCGCTCCCCCGCCTGACGGGTCAGCTCGGCAAAGCCCTCGTCCTCTAGGGATTCGACCGCGTAGGATTTGAGCACCCGCACCCCGGAGAGGGCCTCCTGGGTCTTGTTGTTGAGGCGGGAGAAGGCCCCCTGAGCCGCCTTGAACTCCTTGTAGATCTGGGTCCCGAAGCGGTTCATGAAGAAGGCCATCACCGGCAGGGGCAGCAGGGAGAGCAGGGTCAGCTGCCAGGAGTACTGGCTGCACATGATGGAGAGCACCAGGATGCCGACGATGAAGGAGTCCACCAGGGTCAGTACCCCTTCTCCTGCGGTCATTTCCACCGCCTGGATGTCGTTGGTGGCGTGGGCCATCAGATCACCGGTGCGGTGGCGCTGGTAGAAATCCGGGCTCATGCGGGTGAAGTGGCTGAACAGCCGGTTGCGCAGCACGTAGGCGAGCCGGTAGGAGGCACCGAACAGCATGACCCGCCACACGTAGCGCAGCAGGTAGATAAGCAGTCCCAGGCCAAAAAGCCCCGCCAGATAGCCGGTCAGGGTGCCGCTGTCCAGGTCACCCTTGGCGATGCCATCCACCACCCAGCCCACCACCTTGGGGGGGATCACGGTAAACAGGGCCACCAGCATCAGCAGGGAGATGGCCACCAGATAACGCCGCCACTGATCCTTGAAAAACCAGCCAAGCCGCAAAAATACGCTCACAGAGAAGTCCTTGGTCGCGGCGCGCTGCCGCGTGATCATGAAGAGAAGCTCAATACAATCGCCCCCTGGCGGGGGCGAACGAGTGGGTCATCATAGCCTGAAGCGGGTGACTTGAGAACGATTGCTATCTTGCCCTCCCTCAGAGCCGCTTGTCGGGGGGCGAAAACGGGAAAGCGACCGACTCCTGCTGCTCCCCGGTGAGCAGGAAGTGGGAGACCTCCTCCCGGGTCTGGGTAAAGACCTGCTGCAACTGGTTGAGCTCCCCCTCGCTCAGCTCCTCCTGCAGCCGCAGCCGCCACTCCAGTTCCCCGGCCAGCAGTTGCAGGCGGGAAGCGGAGATGTTGGCCGAGACCCCCTTCAGGGTATGCAGCAAGCGGCACGCCACTTCGGGCTGCTGGCGACGCAGGGCGGTGCGGATGTCCCACAGATCGTCCTTGTGCTCGGAGAGGAACAGCTTGAAGAGGATCTGCAGCGCCTCCCTGTCATGCTCCAGCCGGCGCAGGGCATCCTCCAGATCCAGCACGCCCATGAGGGCCGGCGGCTTGACCTCGATGGGCACCTTGGGCTCCCCGCCGCTGCTCTTCACCCATTGCAGCAGGTTGTTGTAGAGATCGAGCTTGCTCACCGGCTTGGTGACATAGCCGTTCATGCCGACGCCAAGGCAGCGCTCCCTGTCCCCCGGCATGGCGCTGGCGGTGAGGGCGATGATGGGCACATCATGCTTGTCCACCATCTTGCGGATCTGGCGGGTGGCATCCAGCCCGTCCAGCACCGGCATCTGCAGATCCATCAGGATGACGTCGAACGGCTGCTCCGCCACCTGCTCCACCGCCTCGCGGCCGTTGTCCACCACGGTGACCTTGGCCTCCACCCGGCGCAGGTACTCCAGAATGAGCTGCTGGTTGACCCGGTTGTCCTCGGCCAGCAGCACCCGGGTACCACGCAGCAGCTCCCGGAACTGCTGCTGATCCCCCTGTGCCTCCGCCTGGCGGACCTTGCTGTCATGGGAGCTGCCGTTGAGCAGTTCGTCCACCTTGGCCAGCAAGGCGTTTTCGGTCATGGGCTTGGCCAGGAAGTGGGTCAGTCCCATGCTTTCCATCCGCCCGTGCAGCCCCTCCCTGGACCAGGCGCTGGTCATCAGGACAGGCAGGCGCCGCCACTGGCTGTGCTGGTACATCTCGAGGGCCAAGTCCAGGCCATCCTCCTGACCCATGCGCCAGTCGAGGATGGCGAGGCGGATGTGATGCCCCTCTTCACGCAGCACCTGACGGGCGCGGGAGAGGCTGTTGACCGTGATGACGGACGCCCCCGCCCGCCCCAGGATGTCCTTGGCCAGTTCCAGCACCAGCTCATTGTCATCCATCATCAGGATCAGGGGCTGGTGATCGAAGAAGACCCGGCGCCCCGAGACCCCGTACACCGCTTGGGAGATGGGGATCTCGAACAGGAAGGTGGAGCCCACCCCGGGTTTGCTCTGCACGGTGATCTCCCCGCCCATCAGCCCCACCAGGCGCTGGGAGATGTTGAGGCCAAGCCCGGAGCCGCCATATTTGCGGGTATTGCCCGCCTCCAGCTGGGTAAAGGGCTGGAACAGCTGGGCCTGCTTCTCCGGGGCGATGCCGATGCCGGTATCCCGCACGCTGAAACAGACCCGCATGGGATGCTGGCTGGTGAGGGTGATGGCCACCTCCACCTCGCCCCGCTCGGTGAACTTGATGGCATTGTTCACCAGGTTGACCAGTACCTGACCGAGGCGCAGCGGATCCCCGCGCAGAAAGTCGGGCACGGCGGGAGACTTGTTGATGATGACCTCGATGTGCTTGCGCTCCGCCAGATCCGCGAACATGGCGGCGAGGGAGTCGAGCTGCTCGCTGAGATCGAAGTCGATCTCCTCCAAGGTCAACTTGCCGGACTCCACCTTGGTGAGATCCAGAATGTCGTTGATGAGCAGCAGCAAGGTGTCCGACGAGGATTTGATCTTGTTGAGATAGTCCCGCTGCTGGGGATCCAGACTGGTTTGCAGTGCCAGGGCGCTGAAGCCGATGATGGCATTCATGGGGGTGCGGATCTCGTGGCTCATGTTGGCCAGGAAGTCGCTCTTGGCCTGGGCCAGCAGCGCGGCATGGCGAGAGAGCTCGCTCAGCTTCTGGTTGCGACGCCACAGGGTCGCGGCCACTAGCGAGAAGCAGAGCAGCGCCCCCCCCAGCACCATCAGGTAGAAGCGGCTCTTGAGGGAGGAGGCCCGCTCCAGCTTGCTCTGCTTCCAGGCGGGCAGTGAGCTCAGCCCCTTCATCTCCACCACCTGATTGCGCAGGCGATGGTACTCCATCACCTGCTGATTGAACTCCTGGCCCAGCCGGACGAGGGCCGCGACCCTCGGCTGCTCGCCATAGCGGTCAAGCAGGTGCTGCTGGAGTTGCAACAGTTGTCGCTGCTCGTTCTGATCCCAGCTACGTCTGAGGTAGTGGTGCAGGCGCATGAGTTCGGTCAGGTCGCGGTACTGCGCCTCACCGACCGGCAGGGTGCCTTGCAACGCCTTGAGCTGGCCCTGGAAGCGGGGAGCCAGATACTCGATGGTCATCTCCATGGTGTAGAGCCTGGCGAGATCCAGCAGATAACCGTCGATGTCCCGCTGCAACGCCTGGGAGCCGGGGTCGTCCACCGACTCCGGATCCTCGTGCACCAGCCTGACGAACCTGTCCAGGTGACTGGAAAGCAGGCTCAGGCGTTGCTGTACGCTGCCATCGCTGGCCTTCTCGCGCCCCAGCAGATAGACGGTATCGGTATTGACCCGATTGAGCACCATCTCAGCCGCCACGCTCAAATCGAAGGCACGCTGCTGCTGGCTGAGCAACTGCCAGCAATAGGCAGAAAAGCCCACCAGCGATACGATGATAAGGCCAAAGACAACACGATTGCCCCGTGCAACACTCTTCATCCCGTCTCGATTCTCATGTCATGGTCGGCCATCCGGTGACATCAGGTCACGGCCGGAGGCCAACTGTGAAAAACCACTGAGTGCTATGTTACCGTTAGTCGGCGCTCTGATTGCAATAAAGATGTTGCCGGGCCATGAAATAAGGAAGCAATTATGTCACTTGTCACCACCTATTGTAGCCAATGCTTTACCCGCAACCGCCTGCCTGTCGAAAAAGCAGACTCAAACGCGAAGTGTGGCCGCTGTCGTCACGCCCTCTTCGAACAAACCCCGGTGGCGGGGCGTCAGGCCAGCTTCGATGCCCTGATCCAGTCCGACATCCCGGTGGTGGTGGACTTTTGGGCAAGCTGGTGTGGCCCCTGCCTGCAGTTTGCCCCCGTCTTTCAGGAGGTCGCCCGGGAGCTTGAGCCCCGCCTTCGCTTCGTGAAACTCGATACCGAGCAGGAGGCCGCCATCGCAGGTCGCTATGGCATTCGCAGCATTCCTACCCTGATGGTCTTCCAGCGGGGGGAGATCCTGGCACAGCGCAGCGGCTCCCTGCCCAAGAGCCTGTTCAAGGAGTGGCTGCTCTCCTTCACCTCCCCCGTCAAATGAAAATGAAATGTTTCATTTCTGTTTGATTGAAGATCCATTTTCACTTGACTCTGTGAGTCGCCACATGATTTGACCATATCCCCCTGTTTCAAACAGGGGGATATATGTAACCTCGGCATCACAACAACAACCATAAATTAACCGAGAGAACGTTATGCACACATCGGCTGTACCTCCGACTCCCCCCTCACGCTGGCTGGACATCAAGTCCGGGATCGTCATCCTGGATCTGCTCCTGCTCTGCGCCATGCTGGCATGGCTCCCGTTTGACCCCATGGTCAACAAGGGGCTGGCCATCCTGATCTTCATCGCCATCCTCTGGCTGACCGAGGCAGTGAACATCACCATCACTGCCATCTCCATCCCGGTGCTCGCCACCCTGCTCGGGGTGTTCGACATGAGCAAGTCGCTGACCGACTTTGCCAACCCCGTCCTGTTCCTCTTCTTTGGCGGCTTTGCCCTCGCGGCAGCCCTCTCCAAGCAGGGACTCGACACCCAGATCGCCGGCAAGGTGATGCAGCTCGCCAAGGGACACCTGGGCTGGGCTTCCATCGTGCTCTTCACCATCACGGCCGCCCTCTCCATGTGGATCAGCAACACCGCCACCGCGGCCATGATGATGCCGCTGGCACTCGGCATGCTGAAGGGGCTGGACGTTCACAAGGAGCGCCGCACCCTGGTCTTCGTGCTGCTTGGCGTCGCCTATAGCGCCAGCATCGGTGGCATCGGCACACTGGTGGGCAGCCCCCCCAATGCCATCGCCGCCGCTCAGATGGGCTTGGGCTTCACCGACTGGCTGGAGTTCGGCATCCCCGTGGTGATCATCTTCATGCCGGTAGGCATCGGCCTGCTCTATCTGGTCACCCGTCCTAATCTCTCCCACCAGGTCAGCACCGAGCAGGTCACCATCGAGTGGACAGGCCAGCGCAAGGTGACCCTGGCCATCTTCCTGACCACGGTGCTGCTGTGGATTGGATCCCAGCCTCTTGCCAAGGCACTGGGCGGCATTCCCCAGTTCGATACCCTGATCGCCATGGGCGCCATCCTGGCCATCGCCGTCAGCCGGGTCGCCAGCTGGGATGACATCAACCAGAACACCGACTGGGGCGTGCTGCTGCTGTTCGGGGGTGGTCTCACCTTGAGCGCCATCCTCAAGCAGACCGGGGCCAACGCCTTCCTGGCGGAGCACCTCTCCAGCGGCCTCTCCTCCATGCCCATCTTCGTGATCCTGCTCTGCCTGGCCGCCTTCGTGGTGTTCCTGACCGAGCTGGTCTCCAACACCGCCACCGCCGCGCTGCTGGTGCCGCTGTTCGCCGGGGTGGCCGAGGCTCTGGGGGTCTCCCCCATCGTGGTCTCCGTGCTGATCGCCGTCGGCGCCTCCTGTGCCTTCATGCTGCCGGTGGCCACGCCCCCCAACGCCATCGTCTTCGCCAGCGGCCATATCCAGCAGCGGGAGATGATGCGGGCCGGCCTGGTACTGAACCTGGTGTTCACCGTCATCCTGACCATGCTGGCCTATTTCATGGGGGATATCCTCCACTGAGGTTCGCCCCCTAATGCCCCTCCAAGCCCCGCATCGCCGGGGCTTTTTCTCGCCCCGAAACCACCGCACTCCCTACCCGTGACATCACGGCGACATTAACTCGCACTTAAGAAATCACCTCCATGATGCTGACAACGGCCATCACGCAGCCATGGCTGACGATGGCGATGATCATGGACATCACGACAAGGGGATCACCTCATGGGAAAGACGATGCAGAACAACCGTGAAATCATGGTATGGGATCCGGTGGTCAGGGGATTTCACTGGGCCACTGTGCTGTTGTGCGTGCTGAATCTCTTCATCCTTGAAGAGGGGGCGCGCAACCACCGCTATGCGGGATATGCGCTGGCCGGACTGCTGGCACTGCGCATCGTATGGGGATTCATCGGCTCCTATCATGCCCGCTTCGCCCAGTGGCTGCCGACACCGACCGGCGTCATCACCTATCTCAAGGAGACGATCAAGGGGCGCCACCCCTACTATGCCGGTCACAATCCTTTGGGGTCCTTGATGATACTGCTGCTGTTGACCTGCCTTGTCGGCACCGCCGCCAGCGGGATCATGACCGAATACGGGCCGCTCTCCGGCACCCATCGCATGGAAGAGATCCACGAGTTCTTTGCCAAGGGGCTGCAGGTGACCATCTTCGTCCATGTACTGGCCGTCATCGCCCTGGATCGCCTGGTACGGGGCGATCTCGTCAGGGCGATGATCACCGGCAAGAAACGGGTGCCGGCGGACACCCGGGTGGTCGACAGGCCCTGAGCCTCTCTCAACCCGACAGATGAAAAAAAACCCCGCATCGCGGGGTTTTTCACTGGAGCAGACATCAGCCGACGCTGCAGCTCGTCAGTTTCCAGATCCGGTCTACGTAATCCTGGATGGAGCGGTCGGAGTTGAACTTGCCCATGGTGGCCGAGTTGATGATGGCCTTCTTCGCCCACAGGGCCGGATCCCGGTACCAGGCGTCGATCAGCTTGTGCGCCTCGGAGTAGGACTCGAAATCCGCCAGGGTCAGGTAAGGGTCTCCCCCTTCCAGCAGGGAACGCTTGATAGAGGAGAGTTCCCCCGGGCGACCCGGCGTGAAGTAGTCGGTATCAAACCAGTCCAGCACGGCTTTCAGTTCGGAGTTGGCGTAGTAGAAGTCATACGGGTTGTAGCCGCGCGCCTTCAGGGACTTCACCTCGTCCACATTCAGACCGAAGATGGCGCAGTTTTCGGCACCCGCCTCTTCGGCGATCTCGATGTTGGCTCCATCCAGCGTCCCGATGGTGATGGCACCGTTCAGCGCCATCTTCATGTTGCCGGTACCGGATGCTTCGTAACCTGCGGTGGAGATCTGCTCGGAGACATCCGCCGCCGGGATCAGCTTCTCGGCAAGGCTCACGCGGTAGTTCGGCATGAACACCACTTTCAGCTTGCCCTGGATACGGGCGTCGTTGTTGACCCGCTCCGCCAGCTTGTTGATGGCGTAGATGATGTCCTTGGCCAGCTTGTAGCCGGGCGCCGCCTTGGAGCCGAAGATGAACACCCGCGGATGCATGTCATAGTCCGGGTTCGCCAGCAGGCGACGGTAGAGCGCCATGATGTGGATGAGGTTCAGTTGCTGGCGCTTGTACTCGTGCAGACGCTTGATCTGGACGTCGAAGATCGCCTCCGCGCTCACGTCGATGCCGGTTTCCGCCTTGATGACCTTGACCAGCTTCTCCTTGTTGTGACGCTTGATGGTCATGAACTGCTGCTGGAACGCCTTGTCATCGGCAAACTTCACCACGCTGCGCAGCTTGTCCAGTTGCAGCGGCCACTCCTTGCCCACCACCTCGTTGTAGAGTTCGGCCAGTTCCGGGTTGCAGGCCAGCAGCCAGCGACGGGGAGTCACGCCGTTGGTGACGTTGCACATCTTCTCGGGCCACAGCTCGGCATACTCGGGGAAGAGATCTTCCTTCACCAGCTTGGAGTGGATCTCGGCCACGCCGTTCACCTTGGAGGAGCCGATGACGCACAGGTTGCCCATACGCACCTTGCGCACGTCACCCTCTTCGATGATGGAGAGCTTGGCCTTGATGGCATCGTTGCCCGGCCACTTGGGCTCCACCAGCTCGTTCAGGAAGCGGGCGTTGATTTCATAAATGATCTCGAGGTGACGGGGCAGTACCTTCTCGAACAGGCTGACGGACCACTTCTCCAGCGCTTCCGGCAGCAGGGTGTGGTTGGTGTAGGAGAAGACCTGATAGCAGATGCCCCAGGCGGTATCCCAGTTCAGCCCCTCTTCGTCCACCAGCACGCGCATCAGCTCGGGGATGGCCACGGTGGGGTGGGTATCGTTGAGCTGGATGGCGATTTGCGCGGCAAAGTTGCTGAAGTCACTGCCATGCACCCGCTTGTAGCGACGCATGATGTCCTTGATGGAGCAGGCGCAGAAGAAGTACTGCTGGATCAGGCGCAGCTCCTTGCCGGCGTCGGTCTCATCGTTCGGGTAGAGCACCTTGGAGATGGTCTCGGCCTGGGCCTTCTCGGCCTGGGAGTCGATATAACCACCGGCGTTGAACACGTCCCAGTCGAAGAACTCGGAGGCGCGGGATTCCCACAGACGCAGGATGTTGACGGTGTGACCACCGAAGCCGACCACCGGAATGTCCCAGGGCACCCCTTTGATCTTGCGACCGGCGTGCCACACCTTCTTCAGGCCCCCCTTGTCACCAAAGACGGTCTCCACGTAGCCGTAGAGCGGGATCTCCTGCACCGATTCCGGGCGGCAGATCTCCCAGGGGTTGCCATATTCGCGCCAGGAGTCCGGACGCTCGATCTGACGGCCATCCTGAATTTCCTGACGGAACAGGCCGTGCTCGTAGTGGATGCCATAGCCCACCGCCGGGTAGTTCAGAGTGGCCAGGGAATCGATGAAGCAGGCAGCCAGACGACCCAGGCCGCCGTTGCCAAGGGCCATGTCAGGCTCTTGTTCACACAGATCGGTCAGTTCCAGACCGAGTTCACCCAGCGCCTCTTCACAGACTTTGTAGAGGGAGAGGTTGTGCAGGTTGTTGGAGGTCAAACGCCCCATCAAAAATTCAGCAGAGAGATAGTGAATCGCACGAGTATCTTTCTTGAAGTGAGTCTGCTGAGTACGGGTCAGGCGCTCGTACACCTGTTCATTGACGGCGGCAGCGGTCGCTTTCCACCAGGCATCCGGAGAGGCTTTCTGTTCGCTTGTACCCAAGGTAGAACGCAGGTGACGCACGATACTCGCCTTGAGCTGATCTTTATCCAGTTGGAGATCCTGGTCTGTCTTCTTCTTGGTAGCCATAAACCATTTTCCTTCGTTACAAATAAAAAATGTCATCCCATCGGGGGGACCGGCGCTGTTGTTATCTCAGAATATGCTCCGGCGGGGGCATACTAGCTAAAGCCAAGGGTTTAAAAGTTAACGTGAGTCACACTTTAACGCATAAAAATGACAGTTTCACCATGAAAACCCTTTCCTTGAGCCAGCCTGAATGAAATATAAATTTCGTTTTAAATCATAGCGATACAAGAAAACAAAAAAGATAGTTTCATGAATAGGTTTTCAATGATTGCCTGTGACTGAAAATACGTGAAAATAACCGTCAACACGGGAGAAATTGAAAGCGTTTTCAATTCACACCTCCTCGTCAGGTAATAAAAAGGATGCCCCAATCGGAGCACCCTTTGATTTCAATTAACCATGTGCCTTGAACTGATTGCTCATAGGGTCGTAGTGATACCCGATCTGTTGCAGACGGGTAGCCAGCTGATCTTCTGTCATGTCGTAGTAAGCCAGCAGCTCTTCAAGGCCATCACACTCCAGCCGCAGCTTCTCGTTGATGATCCCGAGCAGAATGTTCGCATCCAGTCGTTGCAAGGTACTGACGTCCATCTCGCTCCCTCCTCTCCCTATACAGGACTGTATAACCATGAGCGCCGACCCGAAGTTTGTCTACAGGTTAAAAAACATCCTGTATAAGGAAGATATAAATATCCTTTTTAATCATGCAGTTAAAGTCATCTCCTGTTAATCGGCTCACACTTTTAGCCACAAATGACTTGTCACTCCTTGCGAACAGAACTACTGTATGCGCATACAGCATGGTTATTCATACAGGAACGACATATGAGCCAGCCCCTGAATCTTTGCCCCCCCTCCTCCTCTGCCGGTCTGATCACCACCTGGCCCACTCGCCATCAGAGCAAGATGGGACAAGAGCAGCGGCGCGGCCCTCTCCATCAGGAAGCACCGCTGCTGGATGCCCTGGGGCAACTGAGTCAGTCTGACAGTGGCTGGATCCTGCTCGTCGCCCCGCCAGGTCTGCCCGCCGCCGCGCAATTGCAGGCCAGAGGGATCAATCCTGCCAGGGTGCTTGTCGTGCACGCCCCCAAGATCAAAAACTGGCAGCGCCTGCTGGAGCAGAGCCTGATGAATGGTCACTGCGCCGCCGTGCTGACCTGGCTGCCCGAACAGGTCGCCCTGGACCGGAGCACATTGAGCACCCTGGGCCAGCGTGCCGGTGTCCTGACCCGCTTCTTCGAGCCCGCAACCCCTCTGGGTGGGGCACTGAGCTACGGCGGCCAGGATATCTACCTGAACCACTGATCGCCCCTTCGGCGTGACAGCCAATGCGCCGGCATTGCCCACCGGGTTATCCAGGCTTCCGACCCGGGATGCCATGACGACAAAGACAAAGCAGCA
>NZ_JBLUXC010000011.1:0-41424 GCF_048276795.1 Aeromonas sp. PS2Canimalfood6 | reverse complement strand
CACAGCAGCACAGCAGCACAGCAGCACAGCAGCACAGCAGCACAGCAGCACAGCAGCACAGCAGCACAGCAGCACAGCAGCACAGCAGCACAGCAGCACAGCAGCACAGCAGCACAGCAGCACAGCAGCAGTAAATTTGCTCAGGCCCAGACCGTCAAATGGGGCCCGTAAAAAAGGCGACCCGAGGGTCGCCTTTCAACATGCTGCTGTACGGGGCTAATCGTCCTCCGTTTGCATCGAAGTCCGATTGATCAAGCCAGCTTGGTCTCCAGCTCGGCAATTTTGGCGGACCAGTAGGCCGGGCCGGTCTCGTGGATGTTGTTGCCCTGGGAGTCGACCGCCACGGTGACCGGCATGTCTTCCACCTCGAACTCGTAGATGGCCTCCATCCCCAGATCGGCAAAGGCCACCACGCGCGCCTTCTTGATGGCTTTCGCCACCAGATAGGCGGCGCCGCCCACCGCCATCAGGTAGACAGCCTGGTGCTGCTTGATGCTCTCGACCGTCTTGGGGCCGCGCTCGGACTTGCCGATCATGCCGATGAGGCCGGTTTCTCCCAGCATCATGTCGGTGAATTTGTCCATCCGGGTGGACGTGGTGGGGCCAGCCGGGCCGACCACCTCGTCACGCACCGCATCGACCGGGCCCACGTAATAGATGAAGCGGTTGGTGAAATCGACCCCTTCGGGCAGTCCTTCACCCTTTTTCAGCATGTCGGCGATACGCTTGTGGGCGGCGTCGCGGCCGGTCAGGATCTTGCCGGAGAGCAGCACGGTATCGCCGCTCTTCCAGCTGGCAAGCTCTGCCTTGGTGATGCCATCCACGTTGACCCGGCGCACATTGCCACCGGACTCACGGGTGATCTCCGGCCAGTCTTCCAGCCTGGGGGGGGCCAGCTCCGCCGGGCCGGAGCCATCGAGTTCGAAATGCACGTGACGGGTGGCGGCGCAGTTGGGGATCATCACCACGGGCTTGGAGGCGGCGTGAGTCGGTGCGGATTTCACCTTCACATCCAGCACCGTGGTCAGGCCGCCCAGCCCCTGGGCACCGATCCCGAGCTTGTTGACCTTGTCATAGAGCTCGACCCTCAGCTTCTCTTCGGTGGTCTCGGGACCACGGGCAATCAGCTCCTGGATGTCGATGTGCTCCATCAGGGCTTCCTTGGCGAGCACCGCCGCCTTCTCGGCGGTGCCGCCGATGCCGATGCCGAGCATGCCGGGCGGGCACCAGCCAGCCCCCATGGTCGGCACCGTCTTGAGCACCCACTCCACGATGTCGTCGGAGGGGTTGAGCATCACCATCTTCGATTTGTTTTCGGAGCCGCCGCCCTTGGCCGCGATACTCACTTCCACCTTGTCGCCGGGGATCATGTCGATGTGCACGACTGCGGGGGCATTGTCTTTGGTGTTCTTGCGGCTGCCGGCCGGATCCGCCAGCACGGAGGCGCGCAGCGGGTTGTCCGGATTGGTGTAGGCGCGGCGGGTGCCCTCATCCACCATCTCCTGGACCGTCATGTCGCTGTCCCACTGTACCTGCATGCCGATCTTGACGAAGCAGGTGACGATACCGGTGTCCTGACAGAGCGGGCGATGACCTTCGGCAGACATGCGGGAGTTGATCAGGATCTGGGCCAGGGCATCCTTGGCGGCCGGGTTGATCTCGCGGTCATAGGCGGCCTTGGCGGCCTGCACGAAATCGAGGGGGTGGTAGAAGGAGATGTACTGCAGGGCGTCAGCAATGGAATCGATAAAGTCCTGTTTTCTAATGATGCTCATATCATCCTCACTGGTCCTTGTTATCGCTTGCGCGAGCAAGGGCTTCCATATGAGCCGGGCCTTCGGCAGGTGGCAAATGCACCTGGAGCCGGCAGACTGCGGCGTGTTTTTATAACGGTGTTTTTCTTAAAAATGCCGGCGGCCATGATACGCTTGACCACCCGAACCGGCTAGGGAGCCGGGCGCAAACTGTTGCCTATGTAACAAAAAATGAAACCAAGACTGCATATCCACCATTTCGACCCGCAGGCCTCGCTCCACACCTGGTTTGCCTGCCTGCAACACCAACCCTGGGCCATCCTGCTGGAATCCGCCGGCCCCCTGGGGGCTGACAACGGTTTTGACATCATCAGCGCCGATCCGCTTGCCACCCTGGAAACCCGGGGTACCAGCACCTGCCTCACCCGGGATAACCACCAGCACCATCATGACGGCGATCCCCTCGCCCTGCTCGCCAAGACCCAGCAAGCCCTGCTTGGGGAGCGCGTTGAGGATGACTCGGGATTGCCGTTTATCGGGGGAGCCCTGGGACTCTTTGGCTACGATCTGGGCCGACGATTCGAGCGTCTGCCCGCAGTGGCACAACAGGACATCCACGTGCCCGACATGGCGGTCGGGATCTACGACTGGGCGCTGCTGCGAAATGTCGCGACGGGACACTGGCAACTGGCCCACTGGGGTGATGAAGCCGGCCTCGCCCGCAGGCTCGACTGGCTGATGGCGCAGCGCGAACGAACCCCCCTCCCCCTTCGCCTGACCGGCCCCTGGCAGAGCAACATGACGCGGGCCGAATACGGAGACAAGTTTGCCCGTATCCAGGCCTATCTGGCGGCGGGGGATTGTTACCAGATCAACCTGACCCAGCGCTTCAGCGCCCCTTATCAGGGGGATGAATGGTCCGCCTATCTCGCCCTGAGCGCCGCCAACAAGGCGCCGTTCTCCGCCTTTGTCCGCCTGCCGCAAAGCGCCATTCTGAGCCTCTCCCCGGAGCGTTTCCTGCTGCTCGACAAGCGCCATATCGAGACCAAGCCCATCAAGGGCACCCGGCCTCGCCACCCGGATCCCGCCCAGGATGCCAGGGTGGCCGAGGCGCTCGCCAGCGCCGACAAGGACAGATCGGAGAACCTGATGATCGTCGATCTGCTGCGCAACGACATCGGCCGGGTGAGCCGGCCGGGGTCGGTCACGGTCCCGCATCTCTTTGCCGTGGAATCCTTCCCGGCGGTGCATCATCTGGTTTCCACCATTCACGGAGAACTGGATGCGCGCTGGCAAGAAGTGGATCTGCTGCGGGCCTGCTTCCCCGGCGGCTCCATCACAGGGGCTCCCAAGATCCGGGCGATGGAGATCATCGAGGAGCTGGAGCCGGTGCGGCGCAATGCCTACTGCGGCAGCATCGGTTATCTGAGTCAGCACGGAAGGATGGATACCAGCATCTGCATCCGTACCCTGATCGCCGAAGCCGGTCAGCTGCACTGCTGGGCGGGGGGCGGCATCATCGCCGACTCCGATCCCGACGCCGAATATCAGGAAACCTACGACAAGGTGGCCCGCATCCTGCCGCTGCTGGATACCCTGTGAACCCAGGCCCTCCGGGCCGCAATATGGAGACCTATGGAGATGACGAGCAGCGAGTTGCTGACCCGCTTCCTGTTGCAACGCCCCGCCCCCGCCCATCGCCTGGCACTGGCCGGGCTCAAACCTGCCGCCGTGTTGATCCCCCTGGTGGAGCGCCCCGAGGGGCTGCACCTGCTGCTGACGCGCCGCAGCGCCGCCCTGCGCCACCACCCGGGGCAGATCAGCTTTCCCGGCGGGCGCCAGGACCCGGAAGACCGGGATCTCATTCACACCGCGCTCAGGGAAACCGAGGAGGAGCTTGGCATTCCCCCCTCCCAGATCCGGATCATCGGCAGCCTCACCCCTCTCAATACCGTCTCGCGCTACGATGTGCTGCCGGTCCTCGCCATGCTCGACCCAGGCTACGGGCTGACCCTGAGCCAGGACGAGGTGGCCCAGGCCTTCGAAGTCCCTCTCGCCCACGTGCTGGATCCGGGGCAGCACATAGCCCTGAGCCTGCCAAGGGCGGACGGACGTCACACCATCTATTGGATCCCTTGGGAGCAATCTTTCATCTGGGGGGCCACTGCCAGCATGATCCGCCAGCTTGCCCAGCACATCTCGACATAACATTTCAACAACATGATGAGGTGGGAAATTATCCAGTTAACATTCAAATAACACTGCATTTGATAAATAAATTTTGATTTTTTATTCTTTTGATCACATTTCTACAAGAAAGTACGGGTTTCAGCCGCACAAAGGTGAATTTGATCAACATTTTTGATTAAAAAGAAAGTATTCTTGCGCCGACTAATTAAAACCACACATTCGGGGTGAGACACATGTCCAATACTGTCACTGGCGCACAGGATGTTGCAGCCGCACAGGAGCAAGGAATCAGCTCGGTCCAATCTCGCGGTTGGAGTAAACAAGACACCACCTGGGTGATCAGCCTGTTCGGTACCGCCGTCGGTGCAGGTATCCTGTTCCTGCCCATCAACGCCGGCATGGGTGGCTTCTGGCCGCTGGTAGTGATGGCGCTGCTGGTCGGCCCCATGACCTACCTGGCCCACCGTGGTCTGGCGCGCTTCGTGCTCTCCTCCAAGCAGCCCAATGCCGACATCACCCAGGTGGTGGAAGAGCACTTCGGCGTGGGTGCCGGTAAATTGATCACCCTGCTCTACTTCTTTGCCATCTACCCCATCGTGCTGATCTACGGCGTGGGCATCACCAACACGGTGGAAAGCTTCCTGGTCAACCAGTTGCAGATGACGCCGCCCCCGCGCTGGATCCTCTCCATCGTGCTCATCATGGCCATGATGTCCGTGATGCTGGCTGGCGAGAAGCTGATGCTGAAAGTGACCGAGTTCCTGGTCTATCCGCTCATCGCTATTCTGGCGGGCATCTCCCTGTACCTGATCCCGGACTGGACCGGTGCGGCCCTGAATGAAATGCCGAGCACCAAGGACTTCGCCACCACCCTGTGGCTGACCATCCCGGTGCTGGTCTTCTCCTTCAACCACAGCCCGGCCATCTCCAGCTTCGCTCTGGCCCAGCGCCGTGATCACGGTGAGCATGCAGTCGCCAAGTCCGACGCCATCCTCAAGCGCACCGCCATCATTCTGCTGGGCTTCGTGATGTTCTTCGTCTTCTCCTGCGTGATGAGCCTGACGCCGGCCCAGCTGGCAGAAGCCAAGTCCCAGAACATCGCCGTGCTCTCCTACCTGGCCAACCAGCATGCGAGCCCCATCATCTCCTACTTCGGTCCGCTGGTTGCCTTCGTGGCCATCGTCTCCTCCTTCTTCGGCCACTATCTGGGTGCCCGTGAAGGTATGAAAGGGATGATCGTCCAGAACATGCGCAGCTCCGGCAAGGCACCGAACCACAAGAAGGTGGAGCTGTTCATCATCGCCTTCTTCATCCTGACCCTGTGGGGCGTGGCCGTGATCAACCCCTCCATCCTCGGGATGATCGAATCCCTGGGTGGCCCCATCATCGCCACCATCCTGTTCCTCATGCCCATGTACGCCATCAAGCGCGTTCCGGCCATGGCGAAATACCAGGGCCAGATCAGCAACGTCTTCGTGGCGACCATGGGCCTTATCGCCATCTCCGCCATCCTTTATCAACTGGTCGGCTAAGCCTTCCTACGATACCGCCGGGCCAGCATCTGGCCCGGCGCCTCCCACAGCCCGGCAGATCTCCTCTGCCGGGCTGTGTTCGTTATGATCATCAGGTACTGGGCTCAGATGATCAGAGCCCCCTGCCCTCAAATCAGAGACAGCCCTTTCACCCACTCTCTTTCCCCTTGGTGACAGCTTGCCGCTCATATTCCTTCGCCCATGACACACGACCAAGACGTGCTGCGTTATCCCGTCATCTGCTGCACGCCATCGGCCTTGCCAGGCAGAACACCAGAGCCCTTGCCCTTACCAGGAACGCCCGCTCTTCGGGGTTTAGCCCAGAGAGCCGACATCCCCACCCAATGGAGCCTTTCTTCAAGGCATTCAAGGAAAATTCCGGCCACAGGGCGCAGGCAAACCGCCGAGAGGGCCTTGACCGGGATTCTCGTGCAGCGACCGAAGAACAGATGACCCCTTCGGTCACCAGAGGGGATGCCACAAGCCGCCATGCTGACAGCATAAGCAGCCCGATATGCCCGGCCGAATGCAGCGCCTGGCACGTTGGTACAGGGAATGGCGTGTTGGCGGTGGCGAGAACACGAAGGCGGCCAACGGGCCCCTCCCGGGAAATCACACAGGGGGATCCGAGCACTGTCAATGCCATGACACGGCGAGAAGGTGCCGGGCGCCTGACGCGCGCGCAAATAAAAAGCGCCCTCCGAAGAGGGCGCCTGTGCAGAGCGGAAAGTCTGAGGGGATCAAGCTTCGCGGCTGGGGACCGGGGCAGCATCCAGCAGGCTCTCATCCTCGGCCATGCAGGCAGCCGCGGTGAACAGCACGTCGGTGGAGCTGTTGAGGGCCGTTTCGGCGGAATCCTGCAACACCCCGATGATGAAGCCAACGGCCACCACCTGCATGGCGATGTCGTTGCTGATACCGAACAGGCTGCACGCCAGCGGGATCAGCAGCAGGGAGCCGCCCGCCACGCCGGAGGCGCCACAGGCACTGACGGTGGCGACGACGGAGAGCAGAATGGCGGTCGCCATGTCCACTTCCATCCCCAGGGTATGCACCGCCGCCATGGAGAGCACGGTAATGGTGATGGCGGCGCCAGCCATGTTGATGGTGGCACCCAGCGGGATCGAGACCGCATAGGTGTCTTCCGGCAGGCGCAGCCTCTCGGCCAGGGCCATGTTGACCGGAATGTTGGCGGCGGAGCTGCGGGTGAAGAAGGCGGTCACACCGCTCTCTTTCAGGCAGGTCAGCACCAGGGGATAGGGGTTGCGCTTGATCTTCCAAAAGACGATGAGCGGATTGACCACGAAGGCGATGAACAGCATGCAGCCGATCAGTACCACCAGCAGCTGGGCATAGCCAAACAGCGCATCGAAGCCGGTTTCAGCCAGGGTGGAGGCAACCAGACCCAGGATGCCGAGCGGAGCGCAACGGATCACGGCCTTGACGATGGCGGAAACCCCGTGAGACACATCGGAAATCAGTGATTTGGTGCTCTCATTAGCGTGACGCATGGCGATACCAAGGCCGATGGCCCAGGCCAGGATGCCGATATAGTTGGCTTCCAGCAGTGCTTTCACCGGGTTGGTCACCACGTTGAACAGCAGGGTCTGCAACACTTCCGTGATGCCCCCCGGCGGCGTGATCTCGGTAGCGCCTGCCACCAGATGCAGGTTGGAGGGGAAGAGGAAGCTCGCCACCACTGCCACGGCAGCCGCCAGGAAGGTACCCAGCACATAGAGCAGCAGGATCGGTTTCATGTTGGTCTTCTGGCCGTGCTTGTGGCCGATGATCGCCGACATCACCAGCACGAAGACCAGCAGCGGCGCCACGGCCTTCAGGGCGCCGACGAACAGACTGCCGAGCAGACCCGCCGCCTTGGCCCACTCGGGCATGAACATCGCAAGAAGGATACCGAATACCAGACCGACCAGGATCTGGCTAACCAGACTGGTGCTGTTGACCAGTCGAATGAGGGGGTGTTGTTGTGTCATCAAGTAGTCCCTGTGCACTCATGGTGCGTGAATCATTAGTCCTGTTGGCAACCAGCCCCGCGCATTGGCACCGGTCCGTTGACGGTGACGCCGTGGGCAGCTCTTCTGGTGGATCTGTCCCGTTCGCGTGGGGTTGCGGACAGGAATATCCCATCTGCCATGGTTTTTTTCCACATAATCACTGAAAAATATCAGGGTTACCTCACAAAAAATCTACAACAATGTGATAACACAATATCAACCACGGTCAAAATGTCACCAAACCAGTCCGATCATCGGCCACCACTGGGCCAGAAGTGATATGATGACGCCCTTTTTCAGGGAGCCTTGCCATGATCACCTCTTTATTGACCCGACACTTCGGCTTTGATCGCTTGCGGCCCGGGCAGGAAGCAGTGATCAGTCGTCTGCTGGCCGGCAAGAGCGCCGCAGCCATCTTCCCGACTGGCGCGGGGAAATCCCTCTGTTATCAATTGCCCGCCCTCGCACTGCCCCACCTGACCCTGGTCATCTCTCCCCTGCTGGCCCTGATGCACGATCAGCTCGCCTTTTTGCGCAGCAAGGGGATCGCCGCCGCCACTCTGGATTCCAGCCAGACAGCGGAAGAGAGCCGGCGCGTGATGCAGCAGGCCAGCGATGGCCAGCTCAAGATCCTGATGATCTCGGTGGAGCGCCTCAAAAATGAGCGCTTTCGCCGCTTCATCGCCCACATCCCCCTGTCACTGCTGGTAGTGGACGAGGCCCACTGCATCTCGGAGTGGGGCCACAACTTTCGCCCCGACTACCTCAAGCTGCCGGATCATCGCCGTGAACTGGCCATTCCCTAGGTGCTGTTGCTGACCGCCACCGCCACCCCGGCCGTCATGGCGGACATGCAGGCAAAATTTGCCATCGACCGGAACGATCTGGTGGTCACCGGTTTCTACAGACCCAATCTAGATCTGGCCGTCCTCCCGCTGGCAGGCAGTGCCCGCGATACCTGGCTGCGCGAGGAGCTGCACCGGGATCCGGCCGCCCCCACCATCGTCTACGTGACTCTGCAACACAGCGCAGAGCAGTGCGCCGCGCAGTTACAGGCCAGCAGCATCCGGGCATGCGCCTACCATGCGGGGCTCGATCCCGCCCTGCGCAGCCAGATCCAGCGCGACTTCATGGCTGGCAGACTCGACTGCATCGTGGCCACCATCGCCTTTGGCATGGGCATCGACAAGGCCGACATTCGCCGGGTCATTCACTACGACCTCCCCAAGTCCATCGAGAACTACAGCCAGGAGATAGGCCGCGCCGGACGTGACGGGCTTCCCTCCCGCTGCACCGTGCTGGCGAGCCGCGCCCAGTTGCCGGTACTGGAAAACTTCGTCTATGGGGATACGCCGGACAGGGACGCCATCGCGTACTTGCTCGATATCGTGCGCCAGAGCGGCGCCGAGTGGGAATTCAGCCTGCTGCGCCTCTCCAACGAGACCAACATTCGCCAACTGCCCCTCAAGACCCTGCTGGTCTATCTGGAGATGGCAGGGGTCATTGCACCGGCCTACAGCTACTTTGCCGAGTACCGTTTCAGGTTCGTACTGGAAAAACAGGCGATCCTCGCTCGTTTCAATTCCGAACGCCGCCTGTTCCTGGAGCAGGTCTTTGCCTGCGCACCCCAGGCGCGCACCTGGTGCACCATGGACTTCGAAGCGCTGTGGCAGGGATACCAGGGGGAACGCCAGCGCGCCGCGACGGCGCTGGACTACCTGCAGCAGCAGGGTTGGATCGAGCTTGAAAGCAAGCAGATGACCGAGGTCTATCGGGTGCTGAGCCAGCAAATCGATACCGCGACCCTGGCCGAAGAGCTGCATGGATTGTTTGAAAAGAAAGAGCAGAGCGAACTGGCCCGCCTTCAGGCGCTGCTGGCCTTTTTCACCTCGACCACCTGCCTCAGCCATGAGCTTGCCCGCTATTTTGCCGACGACGCGGCCCCCGAGCGGTGTGGGCACTGTTCCGTCTGCCGGGGAGAGATCGCCGTGTTGCCGCCGTTGCCATCACCGGGCTTGCCCAACGAGCATGGTTTGCGCGCCTGGTGCGACCCGCTGATCGCCCTGTGCCATCAGCGCCATCCCAGGATCCTGACCCGTTTCCTGTGTGGCATCGCCACCCCGCTGACGACCCGTCTCAAGGCCAGGGATCTGGCCGGTTTTGGCCAGTTGGCGGACCATCCCTTCGCCGAGGTGCTGGCGGCGGTGTCAGCCCTCTATCCCGCCGGATCCTGAGCTTGCAGGTTTGGCGCCGTTCAGGCGCTGAAAAAATAAGACCCTCGCGGATGCGAGGGTCAAGCCAACGGAAACGTGCTTAAACAGAGCTTAGTATCTGCACAATCACCCACTCTCTTGCTAAAGCGATGACTGCTCGACACAGGGCCAATCTAGAGCAGCCAGAATGTAGCGTCAATGTAAAAATTAGAGCAAAAGCACCAAACAAATAACATTACGTTGACGTAAGCGACATGCTTTTTCACCCTCTATTCCCTGCCGCCCTTGCCCTTGCTGGCACCGCCCCCTGACAAAACAGAGCGTCACCATTTTCTCCCTCTGGCACACAAAGATTTATTTTTTATGTCTTTGACATTTGCATCACTGTCGTGGCAAAAATAATTTAACAGTCAGTAACATAGGTATGTCACTTACTGCTTCTTCCCGCACGAGGATCGGGAAGCTCCCGCACAAACTTAAACCAATGATGGCGATGGATTACTGGGGGCTGTTGACTAGGCTTAAAAGGTAAACAGAACAAAAGTAGTGATCCACTCTTTTTCAGGGCAAGCGACTATAACGAGGGCTAAGTTATGGGCATCTTCGAGCACTATCAACAGCGGTATGAGAAGGCCAGAGAGGAGGAGTACAGCATCCAGGAGTTTCTGGATATGTGCAAACAGGACAAATCCTGCTACGCCTCTGCCGCCGAACGTCTGCTGACCGCCATCGGCGAGCCGGAAATGATCGACACCTCGACCAATCCACGTCTCAGCCGTCTCTTTTCCAACCGCGTCGTCGCGCGTTATCCCGCTTTCAAAGACTTCTATGGCATGGAAGAGGCCATCGAACAGATTGTCTCCTATCTCAAACATTCCGCTCAGGGCCTGGAAGAGAAGAAACAGATCCTCTATCTGCTCGGACCGGTTGGCGGCGGTAAATCCTCGCTAGCAGAGAAACTCAAATCCCTGATGCAAAAAGTGCCCATCTATCGCATCAAGGGCTCACCGGTGAACGATCACCCCTTCTGCCTGTTTGACATCGACGAAGATGGCGAAATCCTCGAGAAGGAGTACGGCATCCCTCGCCGTTATCTGCGTCCCATCATGTCTCCCTGGGTCGCCAAGCGCCTTCACGAGTTTGGTGGCGACATCACCAAGTTCAAGGTGGAAAAGGTGAACCCCTCCATCCTCGATCAGATCGCCATCGCCAAGACCGAACCGGGGGACGACAACAACCAGGACATCTCCTCCTTGGTCGGCAAGGTCGATATCCGCATGCTAGAACACTTCGCCCAGGATGATGCCGATGCTTACTCCTACTCCGGTGCGCTGTGCAAGGCAAACCAGGGGATGATGGAGTTCGTCGAGATGTTCAAGGCCCCCATCAAGGTGCTGCACCCGCTGCTGACGGCGACGCAAGAGGGAAACTACAACGGTACCGAGGGACTCTCCGCCCTCCCCTTCGACGGCATCCTGCTGGCCCACTCCAACGAATCCGAGTGGCAGCAGTTCCGCAACAACAAGAACAACGAAGCCTTCCTCGACCGTGTTTACATCGTCAAGGTGCCCTACTGCCTGCGCGTCTCGGAAGAGGTGAAGATCTATGAAAAACTGCTGTTCAACAGCGAGCTGACCGATGCCAAATGCGCACCGGGTACTCTGGAATTGCTGGGCCAGTTCTCGGTGCTGTCGCGACTCAAGGAGCCGGAAAACTCCAGCCTCTACTCCAAGATGCGGGTCTATGACGGCGAGAGTCTCAAAGACACGGACCCCAAGGCGAAAAGCTATCAGGAGTACCGCGACTATGCCGGTGTCGACGAGGGCATGAACGGCCTCTCCACCCGCTTCGCGTTCAAGATCCTCTCCCGCGTCTTCAACTTCGACCACGCGGAAGTAGCCGCCAACCCGGTGCACCTCTTCTACGTGCTGGAGCAGCAGATAGAGCGCGAGCAGTTCCCGCAAGAGTTGCACGATCGCTATCTGGAGTTCATCAAGGGTTACCTGACTCCGCGCTACGTCGAGTTCATCGGCAAGGAGATCCAGACCGCCTACCTCGAGTCGTATTCAGAGTACGGTCAGAACATCTTCGATCGCTACGTCACCTACGCCGACTTCTGGATCCAGGATCAGGAGTATCGTGACCCCGAAACCGGCCAGCTGTTTGACAGAGCGTCTCTCAACAGCGAGCTGGAGAAAATTGAAAAACCTGCCGGGATCAGCAACCCGAAAGATTTCCGCAACGAAATCGTCAACTTCGTGCTGCGTGCCCGGGCCAACAATGCAGGCCGTAACCCCAACTGGACCAGTTACGAGAAGCTGCGCACCGTGATCGAGAAGAAGATGTTCTCCAACACGGAAGAGCTGCTGCCGGTTATCTCCTTCAACAGCAAAACCTCGGCTGAGGAGCAGAAGAAGCACGATAACTTTGTCGAACGGATGATGGAGAAAGGCTACACACGCAAACAGGTGCGGCTGCTCTCCGAGTGGTATCTCAGGGTACGCAAGTCATCCTGACCCTGCCGTGTTCAAGGGGGAGTTATGGCGCATTTTATCGACCGCAGGCTCAACGGCAAAAACAAAAGCGCTGTCAATCGGCAGCGCTTCATCCGCCGCTACAAGAAGCAGATAAAACAAGCGGTCTCGGATGCTGTCTCCAAGCGCAGCATTCAGGACGTGGACAAGGGGGAGAGCATCAGCATCCCGACCAAGGACATCGGGGAACCCCATTTTCATCAGGGTCATGGCGGCAAACGGGAGATGGTGCATCCGGGCAACGACCAGTTCGTATCTGGTGACAAGATTGACCGGCCCAAAGGGGGTGGCGGCGGCCAGGGGAGTGGCGAGGGCCAGGCCTCGGATCAAGGAGAGGGCGTCGATGATTTCGTCTTCCAGATCTCCAAGGACGAGTACCTGGACTTGCTGTTCGAGGATCTGGAACTGCCGCGGCTGCAAAAGACCCAGCTCAACCAGCTGATGGAGATGAAGACCTACCGGGCCGGCTACACCTCCAACGGGGTGCCTGCCAACATCAACGTGGTGCGCTCCCTGCAAAATTCGCTGGCGCGGCGCATGGCGCTGCAGGCAGGCAAGAAACGTCAGTTGCGTGAACTGGAGGAGCGCCTGGCCCAGCTGGCTTGCGAGCCCAACGACCATTTCGCCGAAATGGCGCAACTTGAAAAAGAGATCAGGGAGCTGAAACGGCGGATCGATGCGGTCCCCTTTATCGACACCTTCGACCTCAAATTCAACAACTTCGTCAAACGGCCCGTCCCCTCGAGCCAGGCGGTGATGTTCTGCCTGATGGACGTCTCCGGTTCCATGGATCAGGCTACCAAGGAGATGGCCAAGCGTTTCTATATCCTGCTCTATCTGTTCCTGAGCCGGACTTACAAGAATGTCGAGGTGGTCTACATTCGCCACCATACCCAGGCCAAGGAGGTGGACGAGCACGAGTTCTTCTACTCCCAGGAGACCGGCGGCACCATCGTCTCCAGTGCGCTCAAGATGATGAACGACATCATCAACGAACGCTATCCCGCCAACCAGTGGAACATCTATGCGGCGCAGGCGTCCGATGGGGACAACTGGGCCGATGACTCACCCCAGTGCAGGGAGATCCTGATGCGCGACATCATGC
The DNA here is from genome assembly GCF_048276795.1 of Aeromonas sp. PS2Canimalfood6. Taxonomy (NCBI): domain Bacteria; kingdom Pseudomonadati; phylum Pseudomonadota; class Gammaproteobacteria; order Aeromonadales; family Aeromonadaceae; genus Aeromonas; species Aeromonas sp. PS2Canimalfood6. Next base: position 28,084 of record NZ_JBLUXC010000011.1, on the reverse strand, counting down.
CGCGGGTGCGTTACTACTCCTACATCGAGATCACTACCCGCGCCCACCAGACCCTGTGGCACGAATATGAGGCGGTGGCAGAGCAATACGCCCACTTCGCCATGGAGCACATTCGCAAGGTCGAGGACATCTATCCGGTGTTCCGGGAATTGTTCAAGAAGCAAGCGGCTTGAGGGTTCACATATGGTAGAAACCGCAAGAAAGATAGCGCCACTGGATGACGGGCCTGACTGGAACTTCGATCTTCTGGAGACCTATCATCAGGAGATCGCCCGGGTCGCCCGTTTTTACAAGCTGGACACCTACCCCAACCAGATCGAGGTGATCACCGCAGAGCAGATGATGGATGCCTACTCCAGTGTCGGCATGCCCATCGGTTATCAGCACTGGTCGTTCGGCAAGCGCTTCATCCACACCGAACGCAACTACAAGCGCGGCCAAATGGGACTGGCCTACGAGATCGTCATCAACTCGGACCCCTGCATCGCCTATCTGATGGAAGAGAACACCATGCCGATGCAGGCGCTGGTCATGGCCCACGCCTGCTATGGTCACAACTCCTTCTTCAAGAACAACTATCTGTTCAAGGCCTGGACCGATGCCTCCTCCATCATCGACTACCTGTTGTTTGCCAAGAACTACATCACCGAGTGCGAGGAAAAACACGGCATCGATGCGGTGGAGAAACTGCTCGACTCCTGCCATGCCCTGATGAACTTCGGGGTGGATCGTTACAAGCGGCCCCAGAAGATTTCTCTGGCCGAGGAGAAGCGACGCCAGAAGGCGCGGGAAGATTATCTGCAAACCCAGGTCAATGAGCTGTGGCGTACCCTGCCCAAGCAGCACAAGATTGCCGGGGTGGAAGACAGGCGCTATCCTGCCGAGCCTCAGGAGAACATCCTCTATTTCATCGAAAAGAATGCCCCCCTGCTCGAGCCCTGGCAGCGCGAGGTGGTGCGTATCGTGCGCAAGATCAGTCAGTACTTCTACCCGCAGAAGCAGACGCAGGTGATGAACGAGGGCTGGGCCACCTTCTGGCACTACACCATTCTCAACCACCTCTATGACGAGGGAAAAATCAGCGATCGCTTCATGCTGGAGGTGCTGCACAGCCACACCAACGTGGTCTATCAGCCCCCCTACAACAGCCGGTATTACTCGGGGATCAACCCCTACGCCCTTGGCTTTGCCATGTTCACGGACCTGCGTCGCATCTGCGAACACCCGACCGAGGAGGACAGATACTGGTTCCCCGATTACGCTGGCACCAACTGGGTCGAGACATTGCATTTCGCCATGCAGAACTTCAAGGACGAAAGCTTCATCAGCCAGTTCCTCAGTCCCAAGGTGATGCGCGACATGAAGCTCTTTGCCATCGATGATGACGATCTGAAGAACTACCTCAAGGTGTCCGCCATTCACAATGAAGAGGGCTACCGGCTGGTGCGTAGCACCCTGTCCGCTCAATACAACCTGAGCAACCTGGAGCCCAACATTCAGGTCTACAACGTGGCAGTGAAAGGCGATCGCTCCCTGACCCTGCGCTATGTTCCCCACAATCGCATCCCCCTTGGCGAGTCACGCCACGAGGTGCTCAAGCATCTGCATCAGCTGTGGGGCTTCGATGTGGTGCTGGAGCAGGACAATGGCGAGCTATCCGCAGATATCATCGGCCGTTGTCCGGACCGCAAGAGCATGACCTGACGTCAGTGCCGGGCATAAAAAAACGCGCCATCAGGCGCGTTTTTCTTGGGTCAGGGCAATCAGTTGTCACACAGGTTGCTTGGCATGTCCTGACGCAGACGGGTCCAAAGCTTGCCAGACTCGATGCCGTACTGGCGTACCGTCATGAACACGGCTTCGTGATCCTTGGTTTCGGCCAGCTTGCGCAGCGTCTTGTAGTAGGCATCTGCGGTTTCGCGCGCCTGCTTGTCCGAGAAGTAGTAGCGGCCAACCCGGCTGTACAAGCCCTTGAAACCGTTGAGGATCAAGGCATAGATGGGGTTGCCCGAGGCAAATGAAAGCTGGTGATGCAAACGGTAGTCGAAGTCCGCATAGGCCTCGGCCGTGTTCTCCACATCATCGGCCCCCCGCAGTATCTCGGCGGCCTGTTCCGGGTTGTTGCGAATGGCGCCACGGATGAAGATGGTGCAGATGTTGGTCCGGGCGGAGAGCAGCTGTGCCACCAGATCCGGCACCTTGTCCTGATCGAGACGCGCCAAGGTCTCCAGGATGTTGAGACCGGAGGTTTCCCAGAAATTGTTGACCTTGGTCGGTTTGCCATGCTGGATGGTGAGCCAGCCATCACGGGCAAGGCGCTGCAACACTTCACGCAAGGTAGTGCGAGTCACGCCGATCAATTCGGACAGCTCGCGCTCCGCCGGCAGAATGGATCCAGGAGGAAAGCGATTGTTCCAGATGGACTCGATGATGTATTCCTCGGCAAACCCGGCAGGGCTTTGCGCTTTAATGACCATGTAATGACTCTGTTGTAGTGCGTAAAAAGGCCCCCGAATAATAGCAAAGCCGGTCATGCTGGCAAGCAGAAGGTCGGTCCTCTGCTCACATTACTCCGATCTTTTTGTTAAGAATATGTATACAGCAACAAGTGGGGAGTCAACCAACACCAAATGATGGGGATATAAGCGTTTGCTCGCTGGGCAAGTTCAGCGAGCTTATTTATAGTTATCGCTCCCTTGATTAAAATCATGTGCAATCAATCTGATACAGGTGAATATCCGGATGTTCGGCTCGGGTCGGGCTCGACTGCATAGACGCAGATATCAACAACAGAACAGAGAACCATCATTATGCCAATCAGCCTAGGGCGCGCGTTTACAAAGAACTTTTTGGGCAATGCTCCGCGATGGTACAAAATTGCCATCGTTCTATTCCTGCTGATCAACCCGATCATTTTCTACGTTGATCCCTTCCTGGCCGGCTGGCTGCTGGTTGTCGAGTTCATTTTCACCCTGGCCATGGCCCTCAAGTGCTATCCGCTGCAACCGGGCGGACTCCTGGCCATCGAAGCCGTGCTCATCGGTATGACCTCCGCCAGCCAGATAAAGCATGAGCTGGTGGCCAATATCGAAGTGCTTCTGCTGCTGGTCTTCATGGTGGCCGGCATCTACTTCATGAAGCAGTTGCTGCTCTACGTCTTTACCAAGATGCTGGTGCGCATCCACTCCAAAACGTTGCTTTCTCTCGCCTTCTGCCTGGTGTCTGCCTTCCTCTCCGCGTTCCTTGATGCCCTGACCGTGATCGCCGTGGTCATCAGCGTCGCCACCGGCTTCTACGCCATCTACCACAAGGTGGCCTCCCGGGATGAGTCCGGCAATCTGCATCATGATGACGAAGAGATTGACGAGCTCTCCCGCCAGCATCTGAACGAGTTTCGTGCCTTCCTGCGCAGCCTGATGATGCACGCCGCCATCGGTACCGCCCTGGGGGGCGTCTGCACCCTGGTCGGCGAACCCCAGAACCTCATCATCGGTGAACAGGCGGGGTGGCACTTCGGTGAATTTGCCATTCGCATGGCGCCAGTCACCATTCCGGTCTTCATCTGCGGCCTGCTGACCTGCATCCTGGTCGAAAAATTCCGCTGGTTCGGTTATGGCGCCCGCTTGCCCGAGCCCGTGCGTCACATCATGGAATCCTACGAGCGCGACGAAGACGCACAACGTACCCCGCAGGACAAGGCCAAGCTGATCGTCCAGGCGCTGATTGCCACCTGGCTTATCACGGGTCTCGCCCTCCATCTGGCTGCAGTTGGGCTAATCGGCCTGACGGTCATCGTGCTCGCGACGGCGTTCACCGGCGTGACTGAAGAACACGCGCTTGGCAAGGCATTCCAGGAGGCTTTGCCGTTCACCGCCCTGCTCACCGTCTTTTTCAGCGTGGTGGCTGTCATCATCGATCAACAGCTGTTCAAGCCGGTGATCCAGTGGGTACTGGCGGCCAAGCCGGAGGATCAGCTTGCCCTCTTCTACCTGGCAAACGGTCTGCTCTCCATGGTCAGTGACAACGTCTTCGTCGGCACCGTCTACATCAACGAGGTGAAGACCGCCCTGATCAACGGCGCCATCAGCCGGGAGCATTTTGATCTGCTGGCCGTGGCCATCAACACCGGCACCAACCTGCCGTCGGTCGCCACCCCCAATGGCCAGGCCGCATTCCTGTTCATGCTCACCTCGGCCCTCGCTCCCCTGCTGCGCCTCTCTTATGGCCGCATGGTCTGGATGGCGCTGCCCTATACCCTGGTGCTGGGGCTTGTCGGCTTTTTCTCCGTGGAACTGCTCCTCGGTCCTGCAACCGAATGGTTCTATCAGGCAGGGTGGTTGCTGGATCATGGGGCAGTGCCACTGCCCACCCCGGCCACACACTGATCATGAAAGGGGCTGTTCGGCCCCTTTCTTTTCAGATGGGGCTCTGCTCTAATTCAGCCACTATTTTTCTCTGAGAGATCAATCAGATGATCGAGTATCTTCGCCGCATTGCCAGTCATCGCCTGGCCTGGGGATTGTTGGCAGCCTCCGCTTTCGCGCTGGAACTCTGCGCCCTCTTCTTCCAGCACGTGCTGGGTTTGCACCCTTGCGTGATGTGCATCTATGAACGTATCGCCCTCCTCGGCGTGCTCACCGCCGGGCTCCTCGGCATGGTCGCGCCAGAGCGCTGGTACCTGCGCTGGAGTGCCATGCTCCTGTGGGGTTACAGCGCCTTCTGGGGCCTGAAACTGGCGCTCAAGCACGTGGATTACCAGATGAACCCCTCCCCCTTCAACGTATGCGAAGGGTTTGTTGACTTCCCTGCCTGGGCACCACTGGATAAATGGGTTCCCTGGATGTTCTACCCGGACGGCGACTGCAGCGAGATCAGCTGGCAGTTCCTCGGTTTCTCCATGCCGCAGTGGCTCGTGGTCATCTTTGCCGCCTACCTGCTGGTGTTCGTCATCGTGGCTGCTGGCAACCTGATAAAAGGGCGCTGCTGCAACTAGTCGTTCACTCGACCATAAAAGGGAGCCCGTGGCTCCCTTTTTATCTCCTCTTTTATCACCTCACGGCCCCATGCCCAGAGGGCCGGATCTCCTTCTCCCTGTTCTGCCAATGAAGTGGCTGCCTGCGGGTGCGCATCATCGTAACAGGCCACAAGCGGGTCAAAGGGCGCAGCGGCTACCTGCCACTCAGCCTACCAACAACAAGGGAGCCATCGGCTCCCTTCTTTCATGTCGTGCACGGCGATGTCACGCGCCTTCGGAGGTAGCCTTGCTGGCACTTCTCCTGGCCTTCACCATGCCGATCACCATGGGCAACAAGGAGACCGCGATGATGCCGAAGATGAGCAGGGTAAAGTTGTGGCGCACTACCGGCAGATTGCCAAAGAAGTGGCCGGCATAGACGAAGGAGAGCACCCACAAGAGCCCCCCCACCAGGTTGAACGCCAGGAAGCGGGGATAGGTCATGGCCCCCATGCCCGCCACGAAGGGGGCGAAGGTCCGCACTATGGGCAGGAAGCGGGTGATGATGATGGTCTTGCCGCCATGCTTGGCATAGAAGGCATGGGTCTTGACCAGATAGTCCCGACGAAAGATTTTGGAATCGGGGTTGCGAAACAGCTGCTCACCGAAGAAGTGGCCTATGGTGTAGTTCACCACGTTGCCGAGCACCGCGGCGATGATCAGCACGGCGGCTAGGGTGTGCACGTCCAACACGCTGCCCACGGTGAGGGCACCTGCAGCAAACAACAGGGAGTCCCCCGGCAGGAAGGGAGTCACCACCAGCCCGGTTTCACAGAAGATGATGAGAAACAGGATGGCGTATACCCAGACGCCATAGTTCTCGAACAGCTCTTTCAGATGCACGTCAACGTGCAGAATAAAGTCGATGGCAAAGAGGATCAGATCCATTTTTTGGTACCCATGAAGTGAACGGCGTGGAGTCTACGCCAATGAGACCTGGCTCACAATCTCCCCATGGCCCCCTTTTTCGAACTCCATGAAGGGAGTCATTCAATCCCCCTTCTTTTTCCCTTTCCCTTTCCCTGAACGTAGGGTTCTGCTCACTCGGCCTTGTCCAGAGCGGCCAGCACCTCGCCGGGCAGGCATTTCTCCCAGCCCCACAAGAGGAGCAGCAACAGGGTCGCGTCGTCGAGCCAGCCAAGGAGAGGCACCACATCGGGGACAACGTCCACCGGGCTGATGCCATAGAGCAGGATAAGGATCACCAGCCCCTTCGCCCACCAGGGTGTGCCTGGGTGGCGAAAGCCCTGATAGAGGCGGCGCAAACGCCGCCAGATGAGCCAGCGTCTGGCGCTCATGACTCGATCAGCTCGCCGCGCAGCCGCTGGATCTGATCCCGCAGCGCCGCCGCCTGTTCGAACTCCAGATCCCGCGCATGCTGGAACATCTGCTCTTCCATCCGCTTGATCTCCTTGCTGATCTCGCTGGCAGAGCGGGCATGGTACTCCCCTTGCGGTTCGGCAGCCTTGCGACTCCCCTTGCCGGCCTTGCCCGCCGTGCGGCTGCCCCCCATGTCCATCACATCGCCGATGGCCTTGTTGAGCCCCTTCGGCACGATGCCGTGTTCCAGGTTGTGGGCGTGTTGCAGGGCGCGGCGCCGCTCGGTCTCTTCGATCGCGACCTTCATGGAGTTGGTGATGGTATCGCCGTAGAGGATCACCTTGCCGTTGAGGTTACGTGCCGCCCGGCCGATGGTCTGGATGAGGGAGCGGGTGGATCGCAGGAAGCCCTCTTTATCCGCATCCAGAATGGCCACCAGGGAGACTTCCGGCATGTCGAGGCCTTCGCGCAGCAGGTTGATGCCCACCAGCACATCGAACTTGCCAAGGCGCAGGTCGCGGATGATTTCCACCCGCTCCACGGTATCAATATCCGAGTGCAGATAGCGCACCCGTACCTCGTGATCCGCCAGGTATTCGGTCAAGTCCTCCGCCATCCGCTTGGTCAGTGTCGTGACCAGCACCCGCTCCTCCACGGCGACCCGCTTGCGGATCTCGGAGAGCAGATCGTCCACCTGGGTGGTGACCGGTCGCACTTCCACCTCGGGATCGAGCAGGCCGGTGGGACGCACCACCTGCTGCACCACGTCACCGCCGGACTTCTCCAGCTCGTAGGGGCCCGGGGTCGCCGAGACGAACACCGTCTGGGGCATTAGCGCCTCGAACTCGTCGAACTTGAGGGGCCGGTTGTCCAGCGCCGAGGGAAGGCGGAAGCCGTACTCCACCAGGGTCTCCTTGCGGGATCTGTCCCCTTTGAACATGGCGCCGATCTGCGGCACCGTGACGTGGGATTCGTCGATGATGAGCAGGCCGTCCCCCGGCAGGTAGTCAAACAGGGTGGGCGGCGGCTCACCCGGCGCGCGACCGGAGAGGTAGCGGCTGTAGTTCTCGATACCGGAGCAGTAACCCAGCTCCTGCATCATCTCCATGTCGAACTGGGTGCGTTGGCTGATGCGCTGCTCCTCCACCAGCTTGTTGAGGTTCATCAGCTGCTCGCGCCGCCCCTTGAGCTCCTCCTTGATGTGCTCGATGGCACCCAGAATGGTCTCCCGCGGGGTGGCGTAGTGGGTCTTGGGGTAGATGGTGTAACGCACCACCGTCTGCTCGATGGCGCCGGTCAAGGGATCGAACAGGGAGAGGCGTTCTACCTCTTCATCAAACAGCTCCACCCGCAGGGCCAGCTTGTCCGATTCGGCGGGGTAGATGTCGATCACCTCCCCCCGCACCCGGAAGGTGCCGCGCTGGAAGGCCATGTCGTTGCGGGTGTACTGCAGTTCGGCGAGGCGGCGCAGGATATCCCGCTGATTGATCACGTCCCCCACTTTGAGGTGCAGCATCATGCTGAGGTAGGCCTGGGGATCCCCCAGACCATAGATGGCCGATACCGAGGCGACGATCACCACGTCGCGCCGCTCCAGCAGCGCCTTGGTGGCTGACAGCCGCATCTGCTCGATGTGATCGTTGATGGAGGCATCCTTCTCGATGAAGGTGTCCGTGGTCGGCACATAGGCTTCGGGCTGGTAGTAATCGTAATAAGAGACGAAATACTCCACCGCGTTGTCGGGGAAGAACTCCTTCATCTCCCCATAGAGCTGGGCCGCCAGGGTCTTGTTGGGGGCCAGGATCATGGTGGGACGATTAAGAGTCGCGATGACGTTGGCCATGGTAAAGGTCTTGCCCGAACCGGTCACCCCGAGCAGGGTCTGGTGGGCCAGTCCCGACTCGATGCCATCGAGCAGCTGGGCGATGGCCCTCGGCTGATCCCCGGCGGGTTGAAACTGGCTGGCCAACTGGAATAACTTGCTCATGACGACTCCCGGCAAAAAACGGCAAGGGAGCAGTGTACCCCGAGTTGAAGGAGCTGGGTATCCGCTCACCCTCCCTGATGGCTATTGACCCTGAAATACGACCTCTGTATGATGCACCTCCTTGCCTGATGTTCCCCCGTAGTTCAGTCGGTAGAACGGCGGACTGTTAATCCGTATGTCACTGGTTCAAGTCCAGTCGGGGGAGCCAATTCCTCACCATCTCGGTGCAAGTTATCCACTTTAGTGCTTTCCTCTTCCAATTTTAATGCACAAGCCCTCCCCTGCGGCCTGACTCCCTTTTGATCTCCCGTTACTGACCAGCAGCGTTTTGTTCTGCTGCGTATAACTATTTGATTTTTATAGAAACAATTTATTGCAGGTATTTTTTGAACAGTCCTTGCAGCCCAGTATTGGCGCGGCTTTCAGCCTGATCGCCAAGTTTCATAAACAGGGTTATCCACAGTTTCTGTGGGTAACTTGACCAAAGCCACGGTTCATCTGGGCTGGCAGCCATTGTCCCCGGTTTGCGATGGCTGCCCCCGCTCTTCCCCATTTTCTGCTGTTTTTCCCTTCCCCCCTAAATGGGATGAATCGACTCGCGGTGCTGCCTGTGGGGGATTTTTTTTCGCTATGCCGCGTCCTGCGGGTCAGCCCTCGCCGGATGAGTCATGAGTCTCTTTTGTTACCCTTCAATTTCCTCAGTGGAAAATGCTGAAAAACATGCCCGTTTGCTCCCCATGCAGCAGGTAATAAATTGTCCACAGGAGCGTCATCCCCTCTCTGCTCAACAGCATATTTCACTCATTGACAGCGGGCCTTGCAGCGTAAAATAGAGGTGTTTTCCCCAGCCCCCCCCTCGCATCCCTATCTTCATCGAAGAGACCAGCACTTAACTGGCTGTTAATCCGCTTTGGCGCTTCTTTCTTGATACAGGATCCGGCACAATATCGGCCTCACTTTTATCCTCGGTTTTTCCGGGCATGACCATAGATTTCGTGACACTGCTACATCAAAGCGACTCCCTGCTGCTGTTCGTGGTACTGGCCTTCGGGCTGCTGCTGGGCAAGGTACGCATCGGCAACTTCCAGATAGGCAACACCATAGGCGTGCTCTTCACCGCCCTGCTGTTTGGCCAGATGGGATTCCAGTTTTCCACCTCCACTGAAAACGTCGGCTTCATGCTGTTCATCTTCTGTGTGGGAATTGAAGCGGGGCCGCACTTTTTCAGCGTCTTCCTTCGCGACGGCATCCACTACATCACCCTGACCCTGGTGATCCTGCTGTCGGCCCTGCTGCTGACCGTGGGGCTCGCCAAGTTCTTTAATCTGGGGCCCGGCATGGCCGCCGGCATTCTGGCAGGTTCCCTCACCTCCACGCCGGCCCTGGTGGGGGCGCAGGACGCCCTGCGAAGCGGATTGCTCAACCTGCCCCACCAGACCGACATGCAGTCGGTGCTGGACAACATGGGCATCGGCTACGCCCTGACCTACCTGGTGGGGCTGGTGGGGCTGATGCTGGTGGTGCGCTACCTCCCCTCCCTGGCCAGGCTGGATCTCAATACCGAAGCGCAGAAGATTGCGCGCGAGCGGGGGCTGTCCGACAGCGAGAGCCGCAAGACCTATCTGCCCATCATCCGCGCCTATCGGGTCGGCCCAGAGCTCGCCGCCTGGATCGGGGGGCGTACCCTGCGGGAGACCGGCATCTATCCCCACACCGGCTGCTATGTGGAGCGCATTCGCCGCAACGGCATCCTGGCGAGCCCCGACGGTGATGCCGTCATTCAGGAAGGGGACGAGATCGCCCTGGTGGGCTACCCCGAGAGCCACGAGAAGCTCGACGTCAACTACCGCAACGGCAAAGAGGTGTTCGATCGCAACCTGCTTGACCTCCAGATCGTCACCGAAGAGATCGTGGTGAAGAACGATGCCGTGGTGGGTCGCCACCTGGTGGAGCTCAACCTCACCGAGAAGGGGTGCTTCCTGAACCGGGTGGTGCGCTCCCAGATCGAGATGCCGTTCGATCGCAATATCATGCTGCAAAAGGGTGACGTGCTGCAGATCAGCGGCGAGAAGCAGCGGGTCAAGCTGCTGGCCAACAAGATCGGCTTCATCAGCATCCACAGCCAGACCACGGATCTGGTGGCCTTTGCCACCTTCTTCGTGCTGGGGCTGCTCATCGGCTCCGTCTCCCTGGTGTTCGGCCAGATAGAGTTCGGCCTCGGCAATGCCGTCGGCCTGCTGCTGGCGGGGATCCTGATGGGCTACCTGCGGGCCAACCACCCCACGGTGGGCTATGTGCCGCCGGGGGCCCTGCGCCTTGCCAAGGATCTCGGGCTCGCTGTCTTCATGGTGAGTACCGGCCTCAAGGCGGGGGGCGGCATCCTTGATCACCTGAGCGAAGTGGGGATGGTGGTGCTCTTCTCCGGCATGCTGGTGACCACCTTGCCAGTGCTGGTAGGCTACCTGTTCGGCGTCTGGGTGCTGAAAATGAACCCGGCCCTGCTGCTCGGTGCCATCACCGGGGCACGTACCTGCGCCCCGGCCATGGACGTGGTGAACGAGGCGGCCAACAGCTCCATCCCGGCGCTCGGCTACGCCGGCACCTATGCGGTGGCCAACGTCATGCTGACCCTGGCGGGCTCCTTCATCATCGGCTTCTGGTTCTAGCCAAACGGGCCCGCAACACGCAGAAAAAGAGGAGCCTCGGGGCTCCTTTTTTCATGGGCAGGCACTCCTGGATGGAATAGTGGAAATCGTGCTATGGGGACGGGTCTATCAAACTCAATAAGCTAAATCCTCTACAAGGCGCCACTTACACTCAATAAAACGAGCGAGGTGTAAGTGATGAAACGCGCATGGATGATTGTGATCTGGTGGTTCTGCTCCCTGATGCCAACCTGGGGGGCCGAATCCGGCAAGCAGGTGGCCCCCGAAGCAGGGACGGAGAAAAGCGCCCTGAGCTTTGCAAACGACGAGCTTGCCAAACCCAGGCTGGGAGATCTCGACGTCATGCTGGAACAGCGCACCATCAGGGTGCTCACCACCTACAACAAGACAGGATTTTTCATCACCAAGGGCGTGCAACGGGGGGCCACCTACGATGCCTTCATGCAGGTGGAAAAGCGCCTCAACGAACAGTTGCGCAAGAAAAAGGCGATCAAACGCCACCTCAAGGTGCACTTCGTCTTCATTCCCGTGGCCCGAGAAGCCCTGCTGAGCTCCCTCATCGAAGGCAAAGGCGACATCGCCGCCGCCAACCTCACCATCACGGACAAACGCAGGCAACAGGGTATCGCCTTCACCGATCCCCTGCTTGAAAACGTGCGGGAGCTGCTCGTCTCCGGACCCCTCTCCCCCAAGGTGGAAAGCGCCGCCGATCTTGGGGGCCAGCGCGTCTTCGTACGCCCCTCCTCCAGCTACTACGAGAGCCTGCTCGCCTACAACCAGGCTCGCAAGTCGGCGGGAGAGCCCCTCATCGACCTCCAACCCGCCTCGGAGGTGCTCGAAGATGAAGACCTGGTGGAGATGGTGAACGCAGGCCTGCTCCCCTTCATCGTCATGGACGAGCACAAGGCCCGCTTCTGGCAAAAGATTTTCCCCGGGATCACCATTCACGACACCCCCGTGTTCCGGGAAGGGGGCGTCATCGCCTGGGCAGTGCGCGAGGAGAGCCCCCAGTTGCTCGCCATGCTCAACGAGCAGATCAAGGCGCTGCGTGGCAAGGCGACGGGGGACGAGATCCTGGCCCGTTATCTCAAGCAGAACAAGTTCGTCAAAAGCGCCGCCGCCGAGGCGGAGCGCAAGAAATTCCTGCAGGTGGTCGAGCTGTTCCGTGAATATGGCGAACGCTATGACATGGACTGGCTGCTGATGGCGGCCCAGGGCTACCAGGAGTCCGCCCTCAACCACCAGGCCCGCAGCCATGTGGGCGCCATCGGCATCATGCAGATCATGCCCGCCACCGGCAAGGGGCTGAAGGTCGGCGACATCCGCAAGCTCGAGCCCAATATTCACGGCGGCGTCAAATACATGCGCTGGATGATCGATCACTACTATGCGGACGAGCCCATGACCGCACTCGACAAGGCCCTCTTCTCGTTCGCCTCCTACAATGCCGGTCCCGCCCGAGTGGCGCGGCTCCGCGCCGAGGCCAGAAAACGGGGGCTGGATCCCAACGTCTGGTTTCACAACGTCGAGTACGTGGCAGCGGAGAAAATCGGCCCCGAGACGGTCACCTATGTGGGCAACATCTACAAGTACTACATCGCCTACAAGCTGGTGATGGAGCAGATGCAACTGAGGGAGAAGGCCAGCGAGGCCCTGAAGCAGGAGAAGATGGTCGAGAAGGTCTCGGCAGCAGAGAAATCATAGGCACCTCAAACCCATGCCGATTGCAGGCGGGGCTCCCTCTTTACCAGAGGCGAGCCCCGCTTCTTATTTCCACGTCTGCCCCTCCTTGCCCCATGACCAGAATGAACAGAATGGGCAGAACAGCCTTAATAGCCATTACGGCCAGATTGTTTTCCAATCAGACATGATTAATTAACCTCCTCGCAACAATCACAAGGAGAACACCATGTTGCAAGGAACCTTCAAGCGCACCCTGCTCTGCTGCCTGCTGGGGGCCAGCCTCGGCGCCCAGGCCAAGATAGACGAAGTCCACTTTCTGATCCCGGGCGGCGCCGGCGGCGGCTGGGACAACACGGCCCGTGGCACCGGCGAGGCTCTGACCAAGTCCGGCCTCATCAACACCGCTTCCTACCAGAACATCTCGGCCGGCGGCGGCGCCAAGGCCATCGCCCACCTCATCGAGACCTCGGCACAGTCCGACAAGACGCTGCTGGTCAACTCCACCCCCATCATCGTCAAGTCCCTCTCCAAGGAGCTGCCGCAATCCTTCCGGGATCTCACCCCGGTCGCCGCCATCATCGCCGACTATCAGGCGCTGGCGGTCCCCCTGGACTCCCCCTATCAGAACTGGGCCCAGTTGCTGGCCGCCTATGAAGCCAATCCCGCCAAGGTGAAGATTGCCGGCGGCTCCGCCCGCGGCAGTCTGGATCACCTGGTGGCCGCCATGACCTTCAAGAATGCGGGGGCCGATGCCGGCAAGCTGCGCTACGTGGCCTATGACGCCGGCGGCAGCGCCATGGCGGCGGTGCTGGCGGGGGAAACCCAGGTGCTCTCCACCGGCTTTGGCGAGGCGATGGAGGCGGTCAAGTCCGGCCAGATGCGGATCCTCGGCGTCACCGCCCCCGAGCGGATGCCGGACGCCAGCCAGGTGCCCACCTTCTCCGAGCAGGGCAACCCCACCGTGTTTGCGAACTGGCGCGGCTACTTCGCCTCCCCCGACGTCAGCCCCGAGCAGTCCGCCGAGTTCGCCGCTCTGCTCAAGCAGATGTACGACAAGCCGGAGTGGGAAGCGGTGCGCGCGCGCAACAGCTGGATCAACCAGTATCAGGCCGGTCCCGAGTTCACTGCCTTCCTCAACAGCCAGGAGCAGCAGATCGGCGGCCTGATGCGCGAGCTCGGCTTCATCAAATAACCCTCAGCCTGTGGCGGGCCAGGCCCGCCCATCGGAGTCATCATGCCACTGACCAAGGAAAGGTTCGGGGGGCTGCTGTTTTTGCTGCTCTCCCTCGCCTACGGCTATCACGCCACCCAGATCCCCGGCTACCCGGGGGACGAATATGAACCCTTTACCGCCAGCACCCTGCCCTATGCCCTGGCAGGTGTCGGGGTCCTGCTCTCCCTGATCCTGATCTGTTCCCCGGGAGGAGAGCGACTGGGCAAGGAGTCCGGCAACTGGCGGCTGGTGTTCGCCCTGCTGGGACTGATGCTGGCCTATGGCCTGGCCCTTGGCTGGCTCGGCTTCCTCGTCGCCACCATCTTGTTCCTCATCGGCGGCATCCGGCTGATGGGCGAGCAAAGCCTCGCCTTCGCCTGCAAGGTGAGCATACCTTTCACCCTCATGTTCTGGGCCCTGCTGACCAAGGGGCTCAATGTCTATCTCGAGCCGGGTCGGCTGTTCACCCAGTTGCTGGGATAAGGAGAACCCATGTTAGACGGAATCCTGCAAGGGCTCGGCACCGCCATGATGCCCATCAACCTCTTCATGGTGGTGGTCGGCTGCTTCGTCGGCACCTTTATCGGCATGCTGCCGGGGCTGGGCCCGGTCACCGCCATCGCCCTGATGATCCCCATCACCTACGGGCTGGATCCGGCTTCCGGCATCATCCTGATGGCCGGGGTCTATTACGGCTCCATGTTCGGCGGCTCCACCGCCTCCATCCTGATCAACACCCCGGGCTGCTCCGCCAGCATGATCACCGCCATCGACGGCTATCCCCTGGCCTGCAAGGGGCAGGCGGGCAAGGCGCTGGCCATCGCCGCCTACGCCTCCTTCGTCGGCGGCACCCTGTCGGCCATCTTCCTGATGGTGGCGGCGCCCCTGCTCGCCAAGGTCTCCCTCGCCTTCCAGTCGGCGGACTACTTCGCCCTCATGGTGCTCGGGCTCTCCGCGGTGGCGGCTTTCGCCGGCAAGGGGCAGGTGCTCAAGGCGCTGATCATGGCGCTGTTTGGCATCATGATCTCCACCGTCGGCATCGACCGCAGCGTCGGGGTGGACAGATTCACCTTCGGGTTGCCGGATCTGCGTGATGGTTTCTCCTTCCTGCTGCTGGCCATGGCCACCTTTGCCCTCGCGGAGATCCTGATGACGGTGCTGCGCCCGGGCAAGGACACCAGCCAGGAGGAGGCGAGCAAGATGCAGCAGCTCGGCTCCCTCAAGCTGAGCCGGGACGAGGTAAAGGAGATAGCGCCCCCCATAGCCCGCTCCTCTGTGCTGGGGTTCCTCATCGGCGTGCTGCCGGGGGCCGGTGCCACCATCGCCTCCTTCATGGCCTATGGGGCCGAGCGCAACTTCGCCCGCAAGGGCAAACGGGACGAGTTTGGCAAGGGCAGTCTGACCGGCATAGCCGCGCCGGAAGCGGCCAACAACGCCGCCTCCAGCGGGGCCTTCGTGCCCCTGCTGACTCTGGGGATCCCGGGCTCCGGCACCACGGCCCTGATGCTGGGGGCCCTCATCGCCTACGGCATCCAGCCGGGCCCGCGTCTGTTCATGGAGCACCCTGACGTCTTCTGGTCGGTGATCATCTCCATGTATCTGGGCAACGTGGTGCTGCTGATCCTCAACCTGCCGCTCATTCCCTACCTGGCCAAGATCCTGCAAGTGCCGCGCCCCGTGCTCATCCCCATGGTGCTGCTGTTCTCGCTGATCGGGGTCTATCTGGTCTCCTTCAACACCATGGACATCTATGTGATGGTGCTGGTGGCCCTGGTGGCCATCGGGCTGCGCCTGCTTGACTTCCCCATGGCCCCCATGCTGCTCGGCTTCATCCTGGGGGGCATGCTGGAGGACAACCTGCGCCGGGCCCTGGTGATCAACGACGGCTCCCTGAGTTTCCTGTGGGAGCGCCCCATCACCCTGGGCTTCACCCTGGTCACCCTGGTGATGCTGCTGCTGCCGCTCTGGCAGTGGTGGCAGGCCCGTCGCACGCCGGTAGCGACCCTGCAATCCGACCCGACCTGATCCCAGCCATCACAAAAAGAGCGCCAAAAGGCGCTCTTTTTCTTGAGTTGGAACCGGCCACTCAGCGCTGACGGTAGCGCCGCTCCGGCCGCCCCACTGTGCCGTACTCCAGCTCCGGGCTCGCCAGCTGCTGACCCACCAGAAACTCCAGATAGCGGCGCGCCGTGGTGCGGCTCACCCCGACCCGGCTGCCTATCTCCTCGGCGCTGGCCCCCTCCTGATGGAGGGCCGCCAGCACCCTTTGCAGGGTGAGGGCGTCTATCCCCTTGGGCAGGCCGCCCGCCGCCACCTGTTGCAACGGGGAGCCAAGGAGCGCATCCACCGCCTGCTGATCGATGTCCGCCAGCGCCGCAAGCGCGGCGCGGCTCTGGCAATATTTGTCGAGCGTATCGCGCAGTCGCTCGAACACCACGGGTTTCAAGATGAAATCCACCACCCCGAGGCGCATCGCCTCCTGCAGTGCCGTGGCCTCACGGGCGGCGGTGAGCAGGATGACGTCGAGGTGGGCCCCGCGCTGGCGCAACTCCCGCAGCAGGGAGAAGCCCTCCCCGTCCGGCAGCCAGACATCCAGCAACACCAGATCGGGTTTGAGGATCTCTATCTGCTCTCTGGCATCGAACAGGGTGAGCGCCACCCCCAGCACCTCGAAACCGGCGAGGCGCTGCACGAAGCGACGGTGGATCTCGGCAATGGCCGGATCATCCTCGACGATCAGGATCTTGATCACTCATACCTCCTTGGGAATGTAACAGACGACGCAACTTCCCTGCGCCGTGGCTTCGATGGTGATCTCCCCCTGCAGGGCATCGAGGGTCTTGCGCACCAGGGAGAGCCCGATACCGTGTCCTGGCTCGGGCTTGCTGCTGACCCCCTGTTCGAACAACCTGTCCGCCAACTGCGGGTCGATGCCGCCAGCCCCGTCCTCCACCTCCAGCACCAGATCCTGCCCCAGATCGCTCAGGGAAACCCGGATGGGCTGATAGGGCGCACCGTGGCCGCGGGTCGCCTCGAAGGCGTTGTCGATGAGGTTGCCCAGTACCGTCACCAGCTGGGAGCCGCTGACCCGGGCGGGAATGTCGTGCAGGCGGGAATCCGGGTCCACCTCCAGCACCAGTCCCAGCTCATGGGCTCTGTGGTACTTGCCAAGCAGCAGGCCCGCCACCTTGGGCTTGGCGATGGCCCCCATCAAAAAGCTCAAGAGGGCCTGCTCGGTGGCCGCCTCCCGGCCGATGAAGGCGAGCGCCTCCCGGGTGGCGCCCAGCTCAATGAGACCGGCGATGGTGCCGAGCTGGTTGTTGTGTTCGTGGGTCTGCACCCGCAGCAGATCGCTGTAGGCCTGCACCTGGGAGAGCTGGGCACTGAGCTCGGCCAACTCGTCCTTGCGCCGAAAGCTCGACACGGCGCCAATCAGCCTGCCCTCCTGCACCAGGGGCAACCGGTTGACGATGAGAGACTGGCCGTTGAGCACTATCTCCTCGTCATACTGGGGCCGGGGATCCTGAATGAGGGAGAGCATGCGGCTGCCGGGCAGCAAGCGGGTGACGGGCTGGCCTATGGCGGCCTGCGCAGCCCGCTCATCGAGGCGCAGCAGCCGAATGCCGTTGGGGTTGAGGGAGGTGAGCCTGCCTTGCTCGTCTATGGTGAGTATTCCCTCGCGCACCGTGCGCAGGGTGCAGTCGAGCTCCGCATAGAGGCGGCCGATCTGCTCGGGCTCAAACCCCAGCAGGGCCCGCTTGTAGCGTTTGGCCAGCCAGGCCGCGGCGACACTGTTGAGCAGCACTATGAGCAGTGTCATTGCGAGGCCAAAGCGCAGGAAGCCCTGCAAATCCGCCTCTATGTCCCGCACCAGATAACCGAACGAGACCACGCCGATGACCCTGCCCATCTCATCCCGGATGGGCCCCTTGCCGCGCACCGAGACCCCGAGGGACCCTTGAGCGCGGGAGATGTAGAACTCCCCCCGCAGGGCGCGTCCGGGATCGTCCCCCATCATGGGTTTGCCTATCCTGTCCGCATTGGGGTGCACCAGGCGGCGCGCCTCCTTATCGCCGATGACGATGTAGCTGGCACCGACCTCGGCCCGCATCCGCTCCACCAGGGCATTGAGGCGGACCGTATCCGCCCGCTTCACCCCGGCGATGACGCCGGACTCCCGCGCTACCAGCCGTGCCACATCCAGGGCCTGATCCCCCACCTCCCGGTAGCGCTGCTCGGCGACATAGTAGTAACTGGCCCCGCTCAGCAACACCAGTTGCAACAGACTGACCAGACAGAGAATGAGCAGGAAGCGTCCTTGCAACCCGAGCCTCATGCCTCCTTGTCGCCTCGCAACAAGTCGAGCAGCAGACTGCCATCGCGCAGGGCCTTGTGCACCTGCACCGAGGTGGGTTTGGTGGGATCTTCGTAGAAGTGGGTGGATTCGATCTGCAGGCGTACCAGGTACTCGGCGGGCAACTGGCTTGCCAGGGACTGGTGCAGCATGGGGAAGAGCAGTCGATCGGCCCGGGTGATCTCCCCCCCGAGCAGCAGCTTGCCCGGGTTGAGCAAGCAGATGAGGTTCGCCAGCACCCGGGAGAGGCGGCCCGCCGCCTGGTGCAGGATGTCCTGACACAGGCTGTTGCCCGCCAGCGCCAGCTCGCACAGCTCGCGGATGGTGACGCTTTCGGGCAGATCGAACTCCTGCATCCGTTCGCGCAGCTCCCGATATTGCGCCTCCAGCGCCTGATTGGTCACGAGCGTGCAGGCGCAACCGAAGCCACCGCAGTAGCAGCGCTGGCCATAAGGTTCGAGCTGCAGGTGGCTGAGATCCCCGAGCAGAGCCGACTCGCTCTCGATGAGCTGGCCATTGACCACCATGCCGACCCCGATGTCGTTGTGCACGAACACCAGCACCGCATCCGAGCAGTTCCTGGCGGCCCCCCACTCCCGCTCGGCCTGGATCCAGGTGCGCACGTCGCCGCTCACCAGCACGGGTACCGAGAAGGCCTCCTGCAGGGTGGGACCGAGGGGCCAGTTGCGCAGATCGTAATAGGGAAAATGCTTGACCATGCCGGAGTGGCGCTCCACCTGGCCGGGCAGGCAGAGGGCGATGCAGGCCAGACGCAGCGCCTTCTTGGGCAAAAAGCCCTCGATGGCCCGCACCAGGCTGGCCAGCAGCTCGGCACGCTCCGCCTCGTTGAAGACATGGCGATGGCGCGCCAGGGAGTGACCAGCTAGGTCAAACAGGGCCATGTCCACATAGCCGCGCCCCAGACGCATGGAGAGAAACTGGAAGCGGCGCTCGTTGATGCGCAGCAGGGTCTGGCGACGGCCACGCCCCACCGAGCTCTCGCCGCAGGTGACCACCAGGCCGCCGTCCAGCAGCTCGCGGGTGATCTTGGTGATGCTGGCCGGCGACAGGCCGGTCAGACGGGACAGATCGGTACGGGACAGCTCCTTGTGCTCCTCCAGGCTGGCATAGACCAGGCCGTAGTTGAGCTGACGGATCAAATCGATACTGCCTTTCACGATCTCATTCATAGGGTTGGGGCTAACGAAAGGAACGAATGGCGCGATTTTCACACATTCTGCGCCGATCCCCAAATTTGCCGTCTGGAAATCCTGTCCAGACGGCAAAAATGTGATTAGTAACGGAAGCGGGAGACGAGTTGGCGCAATTTGTCACCCGTGCCTGCCAGGGCGCGGGTGGTGGTGCTGGACTCCCCGGACGCCTCGGTCAGCTCGCTGACGATCTGCTGGATGGCCACCAGGTTCTTGTTGATCTCCTCGGAGACCGCGTGCTGCTCCTCGGCGGCCGTGGCGATCTGGATGTTCATGTCGTTGATGGTGCCGACCGCCGCCACCATGCTGTCCAGGGAGCTGGCGATGTGGCTCGCCTCCTGCACCGTCTCCTGGCTGCGTGCCTCGCTGGCCTGCATCACCTCCACCGCCTGTTTCACCCCGCCCTGCAGGCGCTGGAGCATCTCGTTGATCTCCTTGGTGCTCTGCTGGGTACGGCCCGCGAGGGATCGCACCTCGTCCGCCACCACCGCAAAGCCGCGCCCCTGCTCGCCCGCCCGGGCCGCCTCGATGGCGGCGTTGAGGGCCAGCAGGTTGGTCTGATCGGCGATGCCGCGAATGACCTCCACCACGGAGCCTATCTTGCCGGTCTCATGGGCGAGCTGCTCGATGACCCCGGCTGCCACATGCACTTCGTCCACCAGCCGGTTGATGCTGCCGATGGCGCTGTTCACCACCCCCCGGGCCGCATCGGACTCGCGGGCCGCATCGCTGGTGGCGCTGGCGGCGTTGGAGGCGCTCGCCGCCACCTCCTGGGCGGTGGAGCTCATCTCGGTCACCGCGGTCACCACCTGATCCGTCTCCTTGCCGTGGCCCTGCATCTGCCTGTCCGCATGCTCGCTCAGGCTATGCAGCCGATCCACGGCCCCCAGCAACTGGTGACTGGTCTCCCCCACCTGGCTCACCACCGACTGGATCCGCTCGACGAAGCGGTTGAAGGCGGCAGCCAGCTGCCCCACCTCGTCCTTGCTCTGCACCTTGAGGCGCTGGGTCAGATCCCCGTCCCCGTCGGCGATGTCGTTGAGTGCGGCAACCGCATCCGCCAGCGGGCGGGTGACCCGGTTGCCGATCACCACGGTGGCCGCCAGGGTCACCCCCAGGATCACCAGGATGAACAGCACTCCGGTTTTCAGGGAGCCATACATGGTCTCCTCCCGCTCGCTGCGCAGGGTGGCCAGCTCATTGTCGATGTCGTCGATGTAGAAGCCCGTGCCCACGACCCACTGATATTTGTCGAGCACCAGGTTGAAGGAGAGCTTGGGGGCATCCCGCCCGATAGAGGGCTTGTTGGTCCAGTACTCCGAGAAGCCATCTCCTTCCCGCGCCGACTTGATGATCCCCTGAATGAGGAAGGCCCCCTTGGTATCCTTGTCCTGCCAGCGGTTCTTCCCCTCCATCTCGGGCCGGGTCGGCAGCAGCACGGTATTGCCCTGATAGTCGTAGACGAAGAAGTAGCCGTCGCTGCCATAGCGCAGCGGCCGCAATATCTCCTTCACCTGCTGGCGCACTTCGGGGCTGTCAGGCTTGCCGTAGCTGCCCTCGATGGCCGTCTTGGCCAGCATCAGATAACTGCTGAGCAGCGCCTTGCGCTCCTTGATTGCCCTCTCCCGCGCCACCACCAGATCCGATTCCAGATCGCTCCTGGCCACCAGGTAGTTGCTGAGATTGACCACCAGGGCCATCAGCAGCACGGGGATGGCCCCCAGTAACAGGATCTTCTGCTTAAGTGTCATTGTGTCACCCTTTGTGCTGTGTTCATTGCTGCATGATGTCTGCCTAAACGGCATGGGAAGCTGGCCGAAAGGGAAGTACGTTCGCTACAATCCCGCCACCTTTAATTATCGACCAGATGAGCTGACTCATGAGCCTATGTCCTTGCGGTTCCTCTCTTTTTCTTGCCAAGTGCTGCGGTGTACTCCACGCAGGTCAGCCCGCCGCCACCCCGGAGCAGCTGATGCGATCCCGCTACAGCGCCTTCGTGCTGGGATTGGGAGAATATCTGGTACACAGCTGGCACCCGGACTATCTGAACGGGTTGACCGCGGCCGACCTCTCATCGACCGACACCCGCTGGGATGGCCTCGAGATCCTCGCCAGCCAGGGCGGCCCCGATGACACCCTCGGCATGGTGGAATTCAAAGCCTGGTTCCTGGAGGGGGACGAACGTCACTGCCTTCATGAGCGCTCCCGCTTCGTGCGCCATCAGGGGCGCTGGGTCTACACCGACGGCGAGCAGGATCCGGCGCCGCTGCGGGTGGGGCGAAACGACCCCTGCCCCTGTGGCAGCGGCAAGAAGTTCAAGAAGTGCTGCGGCTGAGGTTTCCCCCACGCCGCCCTCTGGCCAGCCCCCGGGCTGGCCTTCTCCCCTCCCGTCATGCTTTCCCCTGCCCGCCTCGACGGTGACGTGAGGTTCATCACATTTCGCTCATCGCCTCACACTCAGTGAGCGTTTACGAACATTAATTTGGCCCATATCAAACATTTTACGTCGTGAAGGCGCCACACTGGCCTCATCTGGAAGAGATGAGACGGGCAAGAATGAAAAGAATCACCACACAAGTCGTCATCATAGGGGGGGGCGCCACCGGCGCCGGCATCATGCGCGATTGCGCACTGCGCGGCATCGACTGCATCCTGCTTGAGCGGGACGACATCGCCGCCGGCACCACGGGCCGCAACCATGGCCTGCTCCACTCCGGCGCCCGCTACGCGGTGACGGATCAGGAGTCCGCCCGCGAATGCATTCAGGAGAACCGCATCCTCAAGCGGATCGCCAGCCACTGCGTCGAGGACACCGGCGGCCTCTTCATCACCCTGCCGGAAGATGACATCCATTTTCAAAATACCTTCATGGACGCCTGCGCCCTGGCAGGCATCGACGCCCGCCAGCTGGATCCCGCCGAGGCGCTGCGCCTTGAACCCAACGTCAACCCGGCGCTGATCGGTGCCATCCAGGTGCCGGACGGCACGGTCGACCCCTTCCGCCTGGCCGCTGCCAACGTGCTGGACGCCAAGGAGCACGGCGCCCGCATCTTCACCCACAGCAAGGTGCTGGGGCTTTTGCGCACCCAGGATAGGGTGCACGGGGTCAAGGCCATCAACACCCGCACCGGCGAAGCGTTCGAGGTGGAGTGCCAGGAGGTGATCAACGCCGCCGGCATCTGGGGCCAGCAGATCTGCGAGTATGCCGACCTCGGCATCCGCATGTTCCCGGCCAAGGGCTCATTGCTCATCATGGATTACCGCCTCAACCAGCTGGTGCTCAACCGCTGCCGCAAACCGGCGGACGCGGACATTCTGGTGCCGGGCGATACCATCTCCCTCATCGGCACCACGTCGAGTCGTATCGATTACCACAAGATTGACCAGCTCAGCGTCGAGCCCGAAGAGGTGGAGGTGCTGCTGCGCGAGGGGATAAAACTGGCCCCCATCATGGCCCGCACCCGATTGCTGCGGGCCTACGCCGGCGTTCGCCCTCTGGTGGCAGTGGATGGCGACGAGTCCGGCCGCAACATCAGCCGTGGCATCGTGCTGCTGGATCACGCCGAGCGAGATGGCCTCCAGGGTTTCAACACCATCACCGGCGGCAAGCTGATGACCTACCGGCTGATGGCCGAATGGGCCACCGACTTGCTTGCCAAAAAGCTTGGCAACAGCAAGCCCTGCCGCACCGCCGAGCTGAGCCTGCCCGGCTCGCGGGATCCGGAGAAGGTCTCCGCCCCCGGCCTCTCGGTACCCGCCGAAGGCTCGGCCCAGTACCGCCACGGCGAGCGGGTCATCGCCTTTTTCCGCGACAACCCCAAGGCCAACGCCCTCATCTGCGAGTGCGAGATGGTGACCGCGGGCGAGATTGAATACGCCCTGCGGGAGCTCGACGTGGACAACCTGGTGGACTTGCGCCGCCGCACCCGCCTGGGTATGGGCCCCTGTCAGGGGGAGCTGTGCGCCTACCGCGCCGCCGGCCTGATGCAGGAGTACGGCAAGGCGGACGGTCGTCAGGCCTGCGTCATGCTGCGCCAGTTCCTGGAGGAGCGCTACAAGGGCACCCGGCCCGTGCTCTGGGGCGATGCCCTGCGGGAAGCGGAATTTACCTACTGGATCTACGAAGGGCTGTTCGGCCTTGGCGAGTGGACGGCCCCCCACCTGGTGAGCGAGCCCCCCTTCCCGCTCGATGCCAGCACCGCCAATTCCACCAAGGAGCGCAGCCATGAAATTTGACAGCATCGTGATCGGCGGCGGCATGGCGGGCCTCTCGGCAGCCCTGCGCCTCGCCGAGGCCGGCCAGAAGACCCTGCTGATGGCTTCCGGCCAAAGCGCCCTGCACTTCTCCTCCGGCTCGGTGGATCTGCTGGAGAGCGACGGGGATCCCCGCGCCGCCCTGCCCGCCTTCATGGCGGCCCATCCGGATCACCCTTACAGCAAGGTGGGGATGCAGAATATCGAGGGGAGTCTGGCCGACCTGCAACGCCACTGCGCAGAAGAGGGGCTACCCTTGATGCGCCAGGAGCACAACCACCAGCGGCTGACCCCCATCGGCACCCTGAAATCCACCTGGCTCTCCCCAGACACTTGCGCCTGCATGACCGATGCCCCCGCCCCGGACGCCATCCTGCTCGCCACCCTGGAAGGGTTTCGCGATTTTCACCCGGCGCTCGCGGCGGCGAATCTCGCGACCCACGCCCGTTTTGCCCACAGCCGCATCCTGACCGGGGAAATTCGCCTGCCCCAGCTCGCCCAGTTCAGCCGCAATCCCCACGAGTTTCGCTCCGCCGACATCGCCCGCCTGTTCGACAAGCAGGGGCCTGGCCAGCAGGACCTGCTGGCGGATCTGGCCCGCGAGATCAGCCGCATGGTGCAGGGATGCGGCGTGCCCGGCTGTCGCCATATCGTGCTGCCCGCCTGCCTGTCGCTGGGGCTGGTCGGCCCGCGTCTGAGCGAGCTGGAACGGCGCACCGGCTGCACCATCAAGGAGGTGGCCACCATGCCGCCGTCCCTCATCGGCATGCGGATGCAGGAGGCCCTCAAGCGCCGCTTCATGACCCTTGGCGGCACCTTCCTCACCAGCGAGCGGGTGCTGGGCGCCCGCTATGACGGCGACAAGGTGATCGGGGTGCACAGCCAGCACGGGGAGGATCAGCTGTTCGAGGCGGACCACTTCGTGCTCGCCTCCGGCAGCTTCTTCAGCCGCGGGCTGGAGTCGCGCCTCGGGGGCATTCGTGAACCCATCTTCGATGCCGACGTACTGAGCCTTGCCGAGCGCGACACCTGGGCCGGCCGCCGCCTGTTCGACCACCATCCCTTCATGGGCTTCGGGGTCAAGACCGACGAGCGGCTGCGGGTGCTGCGCGGCGGCAGGCCCCTCACCAACCTTTACGGCGCCGGCAGCGTGCTCGCGCACTATGACCCCATTAAAGAAGGTTCCGGCTCCGGCGTGGCCGTTGCCACCGGCTGGCAAGCCGCTGGCCATATTCTGGCGGAGGGCTGAGATGAATCACATATTATCACTCCAACGACACGGCGTGCTGGCCCACGACGATGCCCAATCCATGGAGGGCTCTGGCTCAGGTGTCGCGGTCGCCACCGGCTGGCAGGCCGCCGGTCACATTTTGAGTTCAGCCCGATGATGATTTCGCCCCATATCCCGTGCCTTCACACCCAACGGGAGGAGAACTGACATGCTACTGGATCATGCCAACCAGACTTTCGATCAGTGCATCAAATGCACCGTCTGTACCGCCTACTGCCCGGTGGCCAAGGCCAACCCGGCCTACCCCGGCCCCAAGCAGGCGGGCCCGGATGGGGAGCGGCTGCGCATCAAGAGTCCCGAGCTCTTTGACAGCGCCCTCAAGTACTGCACCAACTGCAAGCGCTGCGAAGTGGCCTGCCCGAGCGGGGTGCGCATCGGCGACATCATCGCCAAGGCCAAGCACCAGTACAGCGGCTTCAAACCGGGGATCCGCGAGTTCGTGCTCTCCCACACGGATCTGATGGGCAGCATGTCCACCCTGATGGCCCCGGTGGTCAACTTCACCACCGGCCTCAAGCCGATGAAGCAGGTGCTGGACAAGGCGCTGGGAGTCTCCTCCCACCGGGACTTGCCCAAATACTCACAAGGCACCTTCCGCGGCTGGTACAAGAAGCAGAAAACGACTCAGGCCCGCTTTGCGCGCCAGATCGCCTACTTCCACGGCTGTTATGTGAACTACAACCACCCCCAGCTCGGCAAGGAGCTGGTGCAGGTGCTCAACGCCATGAACATCGGTGTCCAGCTGCTTGCGCGGGAGAAGTGCTGCGGCGTGCCGCTGATTGCCAACGGCTTCATGGACAAGGCCAGGCGGCAGGCGGCCTTCAATATCCAGCAGCTGGAGAACACCCTGCTCGGCAACGAGATGCCGCTCTTGGCCACCTCCTCCACCTGCGGCTTCACCCTGCGCGACGAATATCCCCACCTGCTGGAGCAGGACAACCACAAGGTGCGGGATCGCATCTCCCTGGTGACCCGCTTCCTGTGGAACGAGTTCGATCGGGGCAACAAACCGGCCATGAAGCCCCTCAATCTGCACATCGCCTACCACACCCCCTGCCACCTGGAGAAGATGGGGGGCGTCATCTACACCCTCGAGCTGCTGCGGGCCATCCCCGGCGTCAAGGTGACGGTGCTGGACTCCCAGTGCTGCGGCATCGCCGGCACCTACGGCTTCAAGTCCGAGAACTACGACACCAGCCAGGCCATCGGCCAGGGGCTGTTTGATCAGATAAACCGGCTCAAGCCCGATCTGGTCATCACCGACTGCGAGACCTGCAAGTGGCAGATCGAGATGAGCACGCCGTTTCGCTGCGAACACCCGGTGCACCTGCTGGCACGGGCGCTGGCCTGACCGCCATCCCCCCGGTCCGCCCATCATCCCGGGCACCGGCTTGGAAGCGACACTCCCCGGTCAATGCCTGCGCCCCCTCTGGCCCGGCATTGACCGGGATCGGCGCGGCAAGGCCCTGACGCCGCCCGGGCAGCCCGATGGGAGGCCCGGGCGGCGAATTCCTTTGGTTGTTTGAACCACCCACACAGTAAAAAGCAGCAACAACACCCACTCTGTTAAAAACCATCTCCCATTACCACCACCAGGAAATATCAAGCCAGCATATTCAGCCAAAAAAAGAGCCGGCATTCGCCGGCTCTTTGCATCATCTCACCCCATCAGGGGTGCTGGATGATCAGGCTGTGCTGATCCAGCATGGATTGCAGGATGTCGTGAGAGGAGGAGCCGCTCAGGTTCCAGCCACTCAGATCCACGTCCTTCAGGGTGATCTGCTGGGTGACATTGCCATCCCCCGCCGGGGAGACCGACAGGCTCACGTCACTCAGGCCGTTGCCGGTGCTGGTCACCGATGCCTGGAGATGACCCAGCAGGCCATCCACGCTGCTGTCGGTCACCCCCTTGAGCAGGTCCGCCAGATCGATCCTGTCCCCCTCCTGAGGACGGAAGTCGGTGATGGTGTCTATCGCCGGAGAGGCCGTCGTCCCCTCGTCACCACTGCCCCACACGAAGAGATCGCTGCCGGCGCCACCGGTCAGGATGTCATTGCCCTGACCGCCCCGCAGCACATCATCTCCCATGCCGCCCAGGAGGCGATCATTGCCGGAGGAGCCGAACAGCCAGTCCCCCTGATCCGAGCCCAGCAGATCGTGACCGCTCTGGCTGTGGATGGTGATGGTCTCCGTGGCCGAGCTCAGGGTGCCGCCACCCAGGCT
Organism: Aeromonas sp. PS2Canimalfood6; assembly: GCF_048276795.1. Classification (NCBI taxonomy): domain Bacteria; kingdom Pseudomonadati; phylum Pseudomonadota; class Gammaproteobacteria; order Aeromonadales; family Aeromonadaceae; genus Aeromonas; species Aeromonas sp. PS2Canimalfood6. The sequence continues at coordinate 868 of NZ_JBLUXC010000011.1, read as the reverse complement.
GGATTCGGCACTCAGGGTGAGGGCATGATCCCCCGCCGGCAGATCCTTGAGGTAGATGGGCACGGACTGGTCCATCGGCAGCAACCAGTCGTTGCCATCCGCGTGGCCGACGCTCTGGCCGTGCTCGTCCACCACCTGGGCGCTGCCGAGGTTCTGGATCCGCACCGACAGCTCACCCGGGGCCGGATTGACCACGCTGGCGCTGAGGTTGAGCGGCACCCAGGCCCCTTGCAACGCAAGGATATCGTGGGTGCCGACCCCCAATTGGGGATCGTCCGGCTCGGCCGTCACCTGGATGGCAATCTGGGCGCTGTCGGTCAGGACGCCACCGGCACCGGTATTGCCCTGATCCGAGGTGGTGATGCTCAGGTTGTCCTGACCCCAGAAGTCCCTGGCTGGCTCGTAGTGCAGGTTGCCTGCCAACAGACCGTTGAGGTATCTATTCACCAGGACGGGGTTGACGGCATCAGTTCTGCCGGGATGGGATAATCTGTCTTCTCGATGCACGCCCTGACCACGGCCCTCAACCACTCCTGTGGGCAGCGGCCCAATCGCTTGCCGGTCTCCACCAACGACAGGATGCGCTGGCGAAACAGCTCGCCCCGGTGAGACCACACGCCGTAGCTACCCTTGCGCCAGAGCACATAGCCACGCAGCGCCCGCTCCGCCTCGTTGTTGGTCAGCGCTATTTCGTCGTCAGTCATAAACCGCCACAGCATCTCGTCATCCCGCAGCAGCAACTGGCATCGTCCACGGTAGCGTTTGCTGCACAACAGGGCGCCGCGCTCCAACTGGCTTCGCCAGCTTTGCCGGTAACGCGCGAGCCTGCGCAGGTATTTCTGCTTGCTCAACGCACCGCTTTCCCAAC
>NZ_JBLUXC010000010.1:0-102887 GCF_048276795.1 Aeromonas sp. PS2Canimalfood6 | reverse complement strand
AAGAGTGTTTACCGAGATCAATACCAATAAGCGCAACGTTTTCCATGATGGCCTCTCCTGAAAGAAAAACACCCTGTCAGCGTACCGCTCACAGGGTGGGGGTGACCATCTCATTAGACCCGCACGAGCGCGGGTCATATCAGCATATCAGGCATCCGGCTGGCCGAGCATGGCCTTGAGGTGCTCTTCCAGGCTGGGTTCGGGGGCCTTGAGGGTTGAGAGGAACAACTGCTCTATGCCTACCCTGTCCTGGCTCTTCACGATGAACACCAGCCGGGACTGGGCCTTGCCTTCGGGCCACTCCCCCAGCGCCTGCAACGGATAGAGCTGGCCGTGCACGCCGTGGATCACCACTGGCTGGCTCTCCCCTTCCAGTTGCAATATCCCCTTGAGACGCAGCAGGGCATCGCCGTATTGCGCCTGCACCGCATCGATGGCGGCCAGCAGGCGGGAGGGCTTGAGCGGCTCGCCGATGCGCAGGGAGAAACTTTCGATATTGCCGTGCTCGAAGCGGGTGGGCGCGGCCGTCCCCACCTTGGCGGCAAACGGCGTCATCTTCGGCTGCATGGGCGAAGCCAGCCCCTGTTTCGGGGATTCGGTACGCAGCCAGGCCAGCAACTGGCGCACGTCGCGCCCCGCTGCCTCGTTGTAGGCGCCGAGTTTCTCCAGCACCGCAGGTGAGAGCACCCCATTGCTGACCCGCTGGATGGGGGCTGCCGGATTGAGGGCCGCCAGTTGGGCTTCCACCCGCGCAAGGGTCTCTTCATCCACCAGATCGCCCTTGCTCACCACCAGCAGATCCGCCAGCGCCACCTGTTTGACCGCCTCATATTGAGCCGCAAGCTGCTGCTCGATATGACCGGCATCCACCACGGTGACGGTGCCGTCGAAGCGGTAGCGCTGGGCGATAAAGCCCTCTTCCCTCAACGTGAACAGCACGGGGGCCGGATCGGCCAGACCAGTGGTTTCGATGATCAGCCGTTTGAAGGGTTTGATTTTGCGCTGGATGGCCTTCATGAAAAGCCCCTGCAGCGCCTCCACCAGGGAGCCCTGCACCGAGCAGCAGATGCAGCCGGAATCGAGCAGCACCACCTGCTCGTCCACCTGCTGTACCAGATGGTGATCCAGCCCCACGGAGCCGAACTCGTTGATGAGCACGGCGCACTCCCCGAGCTCGGGCTGCTTGACCCAGTGGTTGAGCAAGGTGGTCTTGCCGCTGCCGAGAAAACCGGTCAGCAGGGTCACGGGGATGCGGGTGTCTTGCATGTCTGTCATCGGGTTGCCCCCCCTCTGATCGGCAGGAGGATGAGTAAGCGAGTGTCTTGCATATCGGTCATGTCAGATCCTTACCGGTTGGCGAACAGGTCGCCGAGCCAGCGGTTTTCGAAACGGCCATGGGGGTCAAGCTCCCGCTTCAGGGCCAGGAAGTCGTGCCAGCGCGGCAACAAGGCAGGGAAGTCGTAGAGGTCCATCGCCAGGTGCTTGCCGAAATGGGGAATGCCGCCGAGGGGCACCAGCAGTTGCTGCAACTCGCGCATCTGCTCCATGGAGCCCCCGACAAAGGTCCCGTCCGCCGCCAGATAGACCAGAAAACCTATCCAGCACACCGACTTGTCATGGGCGGCACTGAGCCAGGCCACGGAGGGACCGGTGCAGCGCAGGATGAAGGGGTAGTGCAGCACGCCGGGGTTCGCCTCCTGCCATGCCTGCAGGATTTCAAGGGCCTCCCCCATGCGTTCGAGGGGCACGGCCACCTCGCAGTTGATCTGGGGCGCCGGGATCCCCTTGCAGAGAATCTGGTAGACGTTGCCCACCAGATCCGAGGCGTCCTTGAAGCGGCGTACCGTCTCGAAGTGCTCGCCTGCCCTGGCCTCGTCCTTGGTGTCTCTGGCCATCTTCTGCAGGGTCGCGTCTATGGTGGCATTGAGCGCCAGGTTCATGCGCTCGTCCATGTCTCCCTCCAGCACCAGCGGCTCGCTGCCCCCGGCCCGGTAGCGGGCCACCTCGTCATCGGAGGCGGGATCCACCAGCCAGATGTGGCTCTCGCCGGTCCAGGCGAACCACCAGCTCTTCACGAAGGCGTGCTCCCGGTTGAGGCGCTCGTTGTGTTCCAGCAGGAAGGGGTAGTCGGTGGTGAACTTGGTGCAGCGCATGATGCGGTTGGGCACGGTGTTGAGGGTCACATCCAGCAGGATGCCGAGCATCCCCATGCCCATCACGAAGGCGCCGAAGCGCGGATCGGTGCGATCCACACGGATGATGTCGCCGCTCGCCAGCATCACGGTCAGGGCAGCCACCGCATCGCACAGGGCAGACTGGTGCAGTCCCTGCCCATGGGTGCCGGTGCTGAGCGCACCGCCCAGGGTCTGGATGCCGATGACGCCGGGGGACGCCGGCAGCATGCGATCCATGGCGATGAGGTCGGCATAGATGGTATCAAGCGGCGTCCCCGCCAGGTAGGTCACCGTATCGGCAGTCTTGTCCAGCTGGCCGCGCAGGTGGTGCAGGTCCACCAGCAGCGCCTGGCTGCCTTCGGCGTAGACGCTGTGGATGGGTTCGAAAGAGAGGCCGGAGCCGATGAGCCGCAGCTTGCGCTCGGGGTATTCCCGCAGCAGTTGCTGCAGCTCGTCACGGGTCGTCGGGCGCCACACCTGATCAAGGGCGCCGAGGGGGTTGGTTCTGGACCAGTTGAACAGCACCTCCCGATTGCCAATCGCCTTGATGCTGTGAAATGCCTGGAACCTGACCGTCATACCGCGCCTCATCTGACTTCAAAATGAGCGCCAATTCTACCGAAAAGTGGCTGCCAAGGCATGAAAAACAAGACCCTACAGTCGGGGGTGGATAGGGGGAGCGCCCCTCCCCGCCTCAGCGCGTCTGCTGGGTCAATGCCAGCAACATGCCGAATCCCACCAGCAGGCCCCCGAACACCCGATCGATCCAGTGGCGTACCGCCAGCAGTCGGTCCCGCACCGCAGGGGTGGAGAAGAAGAGCGCCACCGCACCAAACCAGAGGGCGTGCGCCAGCGCGATGAAGGCGCCATAGCCGATCTGGACCGCCAGCGGCGTCTGCGGCTGCACCACCTGCATGAAGAGGCTGACGATGAAGATGGTGGTCTTGGGATTGAGCACATTGGTCAGAAATCCGGTGCGCAGCGCACCCAGACTGGAGAGGGCAGGCTGACAGATGCTCTCTTCATCGGCAGCCGGTTTGGCCCGCAGCATCTTGATGCCGAGAAAGATGAGATAGGCGGCCCCTGCCAGCTTGATGAGGTTGAACAGCCAGAGGGATTGCTGGATCAGCAGGCCCACCCCCAGCAGGGTGTAGGTCACGTGCACGCAGACCCCGGCCGCGATGCCGATCGCCGTCAGCACGCCGGTGCGGCGCGAGAGCAGCAGGCTGTTACGCGACACCATGGCAAAGTCGGGCCCGGGGCTGATGACGGCAAAGAGGGTAATGGCGACAACGGCTAACAGTTCGGTCATGAAAATAGTCCTGATTACATGGAATATCGGCTATTTTATTTGGCCATGATGCCAATAACGAACGATAACTTCTGACATGAACGGTGAGAATAATTCACAGAAAAACCTGTCGCTGCCCGCCCTGACCGCACTGCGCTGTTTCGAGGTGGCGGCCCGCACCGAACACTTCAGCCGCGCTGCCGACGAGCTGCACCTCACCCACGGCGCCGTCAGCCGGGCGGTGCGCCTGCTGGAGGAGGATCTGGGGGTCATGCTGTTCGAGCGGCGCCAGCGCCGGGTCTTTCTGACCGAGGCGGGCGAACGGCTCTATCAGGCGGTCAGGGAGGGGCTGGGCGGCATCCGCCAGACGGCGCAGGCACTGCGCCAGCAGGGGCGACCATCCTCATTGGTCATCTCCTGTGAGCCGACCCTGCTGATGCGCTGGCTGATCCCGCGCTGGCCCGCCTTCCAGGCCCTGCACCCCGAGCTGGACGTGCATCTGATGGCCGGTGGCGGCGCCCTCAACTTCGGTAGCGGCATCGATCTCGCCATCCGGCGCAACGACTTTCACTGGCCTGCCGAGCTCTACAACCAGTTGCTGTTCGAGGAGCGGACCGGCCCTGTCTGCCCGCCGGGCAAGGTGGCGCACTTTTTTGAATCCAGGGGGGATGTGCAGGCCCTCAGGCCAACGGCCCCCCGTCTGCACACCAAGACCCGTCCGGGCGCCTGGTTGGAGTGGCAGCAGCACGCAGGCATGTCCGCCGACGAGGAGGTGCCGGGTCAGACCTTCGAGCACTTCTATTTCAGCCTGCAGGCGGCAGTCGCCGGGCTGGGAGTCGCCATCGGCCCCTACCGCCAGGTGTGCGACGATATCGAGGCCGGTCTGCTGGTGGCACCGCTCGGCTTCGTCCCCGACGGCACCGGCTATCACCTGCTCGCCCCCGCCCCTCCCGAACCCGGCAGCCCCCACGACATCCTGGTGAACTGGCTGCACAGCCTGGTGGGCGCGGCCTAGCCCTGGGCGGTGCGCCCGGCAGCGACCTGTATCTCTCCCGCCGTCAGCTCCCGGCAGAACTGGCGTATCGGCATGGGGCGGGCAAACAGGTATCCCTGCAGATACTGGACCCCCTTGCCTCTCAGATAGGCGGCCTGCTGCTCCGTCTCCACCCCTTCGGCCACCAGGGACAACCCCAGCCGTCCCCCAAGGTCGATGACGTTGTCCACGATGTGCTCGGAGAGGGACTCCGTCCCGATACGGCCGATGAAGGAGCGGTCGATCTTGAGATAGTCCACGTGGAATTGCTGCAGATAGATGAGGCTGGAGTGGCCGGTGCCAAAGTCATCGATGGCGAGCTGCACCCCCATCTCGTCGAGCTGGCGAAACAGGGAGAGGGTCTGCGGGCTGGTCACCAGCAGCTCCCGCTCCGTGAGCTCCAGCACCAGCACCACCCGTCCCGGAACGAAGTGGCCGAGGAAGTCGCGGCACTCCGCCACCAGGGAGAGGTCCCGGCAGTGGATGGCACTGATGTTGAAGCTGATGTGAAATGCCTCGGGCAACTGCTCCTGTACCGGGTGGAGTGTCTTGGCCACCGTCTTCATCAGGTTGACCGTCATGGGCACGATCAGGCCAGACTCTTCCGCCTGGGGGATGAAGAGATCGGGGCGGATCAGCCCCTCGGTGGCATGTTGCCAGCGCATCAGTACCTCGGCTCCCACCATCTTGCCGCCCTTGCTGGCGATCAGCGGTTGCAGATAGGGGACAAACTCCCTGGATCGCAGCCCGCGTCTCAGCTCGTCCGTCAGGGCCCCCGGCCGCCCAAGCAGCCATCACACCAGCAGTGAGAGCACCAGCGAACTGGCTCCCAGCCAGATCAGCTGCAGATGGCGAGCCTCCCACAGGGCACGCCAGTAGATCGGCATGGCATAACCGGCGTGGATGGTGAAGGGGTAACGCTGGGAGGCGAGTATCAGGGCAAACTTGCTGTGCAGTTTCGGCGGATCGCTTTGGAAGTGGCCGGACTCATCGAGCCAGGCGGACCCCACCTGCAAGAACAGCTCGCTGGGATCGCTGCTCAGGGTGAGCATGAAACTGAGCTGGCTGCTGTCAATGGCGCTCAGTGCCGCATCACGCCCCCGCTCCTGACGCACCACCAGCAAGGGGTGATTCTTGCGCACCAGGTTGCCGCTCATCAGCAGCAACTTGCGATCCGTGTAGCGGGAGCCGTCATCCACTTCCCTGGCAGGCCCAAACAGCGAGGTGCAGTTGATGATCCCCTGTCGCACCAGATTGATGGAGCGCAGGAACGGCTCCAGCGCCACTCGCTTGCGCAGCAGCAACAGGTTGTCGCTGCAGGAGCGACCGGCCAGCGGCAATACCTCGAGGTTGGCCCGCTCGGCCTGATCCAGCATGCGCTCCAGCAAGGTTCTGGCCTTGCTGGCTGACGCACTGGCATCGTTCTTCAGCTCCTGCTCGTAGCTGTCATGCACCATCCACCCTCCCATCACCAGGGGCAGGGCTAACACCAGCAGGGCACAACCAAGGCGCCACTTCATGCGGGCCAGATCAATCCGGAACAGAAACATAGCAACCACGCCGCAATGCGCGGGCCCGCTTCGCAGGTACCGCGGTATAAAAATGCCCACCAGGAAACGGTGGGGCCATCATGGCCAGACAACGAAAGCGCAACGCGCGTACCAGGCAAATCGACGACGCCGTTGCTGGGCATGGCGGGTCATTATCGCGCAGCCCCCTGAAATGGAAAATGCCGCGTCGAGACGCGGCATTGTTATTTTCAGTGGTCAGACCGGCGAGTCTCAGACCGCTTGCTGCAGGATCACCGCATCGGCCTTCTTGGTGTAGGAGGCGATCTCGTTGAAGTTCAGGTAGCGGTAGGTGTCGGCAGCAGTGGCGTCCAGGGTCTTGGCATACTGCAGGTACTCTTCCACGGTCGGGATCTTGCCGATGATGGCGGCAACCGCGGCCAGCTCCGCAGAAGCCAGATAGACGTTGGCACCCTTGCCCAGACGGTTCGGGAAGTTGCGGGTGGAGGTGGAGACCACGGAGGCCCCTTCCGCCACGCGCGCCTGGTTGCCCATGCAGAGGGAGCAGCCCGGGATTTCGATGCGAGCACCGACCCGACCGAAGATGCCGTAGTAGCCCTCTTCGGTCAGCTGATCCTTGTCCATCTTGGTGGGGGGGGCGATCCACATGCGGGTCGGCAGCTCGCCCTGATACTTCTCGAGCAGTTTGCCAGCGGCGCGGAAGTGGCCGATGTTGGTCATGCAGGAACCGATGAACACCTCGTCAATCTTGTCACCCGCCACGTCGCTCAGCAGACGGGCGTCGTCCGGATCGTTCGGCGCACACAGGATCGGCTCCTTGATGGTGGCCAGATCGATCTCGATGATTTCGGCGTACTCGGCATCCTTGTCCGCTTCCATCAGTACCGGGTTGGCCAGCCACTCTTCCATCCCCTTGATGCGGCGGGTGATGGTGCGCACGTCGCCGTAGCCTTCAGAGAGCATCCACTTCAGCATCACGATGTTCGACTTCAGATACTCGATGATCGGCTCTTTATCCAGCTTGATGGTGCAACCAGCGGCAGAGCGCTCGGCGCTGGCGTCCGCCAGCTCGAATGCCTGCTCCACCTTCAGGGTCGGCAGACCTTCGATCTCGAGGATGCGGCCGGAGAAGATGTTCTTCTTGCCCGCTTTCTCGACGGTCAGCAGCCCTTTCTGGATGGCGGCGTAGGGGATGGCATGGACCAGGTCACGCAGGGTGATGCCCGGCTGCAGCTCGCCCTTGAAGCGCACCAGCACGGATTCCGGCATGTCCAGCGGCATCACGCCGGTGGCGGCGGCGAAGGCCACCAGACCAGAGCCAGCCGGGAAGGAGATGCCGATGGGGAAACGGGTGTGGGAGTCACCACCGGTACCCACGGTATCCGGCAGCAGCATGCGGTTCAGCCAGGAGTGGATGACGCCGTCGCCCGGACGCAGAGAGACACCGCCGCGGTTCATGATGAAGTCCGGCAGGGTGTGGTGGGTCTGCACGTCGATGGGCTTGGGATAAGCGGCGGTGTGGCAGAAGGACTGCATGGTCAGATCGGCAGAGAAGCCGAGGCAGGCGAGATCTTTGAGCTCGTCGCGGGTCATCGGGCCCGTGGTGTCCTGAGAGCCGACCGTGGTCATCTTGGGTTCGCAGTAGGTGCCCGGGCGGATGCCCTCCACGCCACATGCCTTGCCCACCATCTTCTGGGCCAGGGTGAAGCCCTTGCCGGTGTCGGCAACAGGCTGCGGACGACGGAACACGGTGGAGAACGGCAGACCCAGCGCTTCGCGGGCCTTGTCGGTCAGGCCGCGGCCGATGATCAGCGGAATGCGGCCACCGGCGCGCACTTCATCGATCAGCACCTCGGTCTTCAGTTCGAACCGGGCCAGCACCTCGTCGGTGCCGTGGCGGGTGATCTTGCCCTCATAGGGGAAGATGTCGATGACATCGCCCATTTCCAGCTTGGAGACGTCCACTTCGATGGGCAGGGCGCCGGCATCTTCCATGGTGTTGAAGAAGATGGGGGCAATCTTGCCACCGAGGCAGACGCCGCCGGCACGCTTGTTCGGCACGAACGGAATGTCGTCGCCCATGAACCAGAGCACGGAGTTGGTGGCGGATTTACGGGAAGAGCCGGTACCGACCACGTCACCCACGTAAGCCAGCGGGAAGCCCTGCTCTTTCAGGGAATCAATGGTCTTGATGGGGCCGATGACGCCATCCTTGTCCGGGGTGATGCCGGGACGGGCGTTCTTCAGCATCGCCAGGGCGTGCAGCGGAATATCCGGGCGGGACCAGGCGTCCGGCGCCGGCGACAGATCGTCGGTGTTGGTTTCGCCGGTCACCTTGAACACGGTGACGGTGATCTTCTCGGCCAGGGCCGGGCGGTTCAGGAACCACTCGGCGTCAGCCCAGGATTGCAGCACCTGCTTGGCGTGGGCATTGCCCGCCTTGGCCTTCTCTTCCACGTCGTGGAAGGAGTCGAACATCAGCAGGGTGTGGGAGAGCCCCTTGGCGGCAAGCGGCGCCAGGGTGGCGTGATCCAGCAGGTCGATCAGCGGTTGAATGTTGTAACCACCCTGCATGGTGCCCAGCAGCTCGACGGCTTCGGCGGCAGTCAGGATGGGAGAGTGGGCTTCGCCCTTGGCGACGGCGGTGAGGAAACCGGCTTTGACATAGGCCGCTTCATCAACACCGGGGGGAATGCGGGAGGACAACAGCTCTTTCAGAAAGTCTTCTTCGCCAGCGGGCGGGTTCTTGAGAAGCGTTACCAGGGCGGCGACCTGCTCTGCATCCAGAGGTTTGGCAACCACGCCCTCGGCGGCACGTTCTGCGACGTGTTTACGGTATGTTTCAAGCACGACTAATTCCTCTTTGGTCTTTTTTTGGGGTTCGCCCACGCTCGCGGCGATCGTCCTTGCGGGACACCCCGTAGGGTGCTCCCCACTATATAAGTTTTAACGACTAATTAAAATCCAAACCCTGTTTACTTATTCACCACAAAATCGTAACCAATTAAACAGCCTGGTATTTTTTGAAAATTAATTGAACGCCCTCAACCAGAGTTAACAAATTGGCATCATTTCGGCATTATTCGAACGTACTGCCCAATTGCAGATAGAAGACGTCATTGCCCCCCTCCGCCATGCCGTAGCCGAGGAACACAGGGCCGAGGAAGCTCTCCACCCCGACATAAACCGACCCGGCGGTAAACGAGCTCTCCAGACTGATATCCTCACCCTTGTTCCAGACCCCGCCCTGCTCCAGAGATCCACCCAGATAGAGCGGCATCTTGAGGGCACCAAAGTCATTATCTGCCACCCGATAGATGTAACGCAGGCCACCAAACAGGCTGTAGCGACCGCTCAGCTGGTAGCGCTGGAAACCGGAGAGGCGGAACAGCCCGCCCAGATCCTGAATATGCAGCGGCACCACCTCTTCACTGCCCGAGCCCCCCCCTTCGAGGATCAGGTTGAGGCTGTGCCTGTCCCATGACCAAGGCTTGATCATCGAGAGCTGATAATTCCAGCCTTCACTGCGGCCATCTGCTGACTCGAGTCCATCCACACTGACGTGTGAGTGGCCCAGTTTCATGTCCCATTTCATCCCCTGATAGGGGAAATAGCGGCTATCCAGATTGTCGTGTTCAAAGCGGACATAGGGGCCCCACGCCGTGGCATCCATCTCCAGCCCCTTGAAGTTCTTCACATCAATCGTGCCCAGTTGTCCCTCCAGTCCCATCGACAACCGGCTCCAGGGCTGGCGGTTCCAGCCCACCGCCAGATCACCGCTGAAAAAGGAGTATTCGGAGTCGAGATAGCTTATCGAAACCATCTCGGGATCCGGATTGGGGAAAAACAGGCGGCGCAGGGTCTGGTCATAGGCCAGACTCGCCTCACCATAGAAGGTCTGGGAGGGTTCGAGCGGGGTATAGAAGTCGGTCTTGATATGTTTGGCCGTGCCCAGCGACGCCTCGGTCAGCCACTCGGCACCCCACTCGTTGACGTTGGTGAGGGTATAGGACATGCCGACGTTGTAGTTGGAGGTGTTCTCGAAGTCATCGGTGAAACCGAACTGGAAGTTGAGGTAGCCCGGCCCCCAGTTCTTCTCGCTGGCGTCCACCACCAGCACGTTCTCCCCGTCCCGCTCCTCCACCTCGTAGGTGATGCGATCGAACGACTCCAGGGCGTAGAGGCGACGGATCCCCGCCTCCAGGCTCTCGTAGGTCTGCACCTTGTCCGGACGCACGTTCAGCATGGCCCGCACCGTGTCGTCGGAGAGGCGCGACTTGTTGATGATCTCCACCTTGTCGATGTAGTAGGCGGGCTGGCCGCTGCGCTCGGCGCGCCGGCTCAGCTTGCCGTTGCGATAGTCGGCGTAGGCGGCGGGCGAGAGAGAGAGTGCATCGAGCCGGGCCGCTGCACTGTTGGCGACCGCCTCCCCGATCTTGATCCCCTCCGGCATCAGGGCGAAGTCGGCGATCCCCATGTTGCCGAACTCGGGGGTCAGCAGGATGTCCCTGGGGCCCAGCAGCGCCTTCTGCTTTTCGGTCCCCACCTGGGTCATGTAGGTGGTGAGCTGATCGATCATGGCCAATCCCGACTTGAGGGACTCCCGGGTACGCAGCTTGGCGCTGATGTCCACCGCGATCACCACGTCGGCCCCCATGGCCTTGGCCACGTCCACCGGCATGTTGTTGACCGTGCCACCATCGGCCAGGATGCGGCCGTCCCAGTCCACCGGCTTGAGGGCACCGGGAATGGACATGGAGGCCTGCATCGCCTTGGCGAGGCTGCCGTGATCCAGCACGAAGGGGGTCACCGTCTCCATGTCGGTCGCCACCGCGCGATAGGGGATAGGCAGGTTGTCGAAGCTCTTTTGCGCCGGCAGGTTGGAGGTGGCGTGGCGCAGCAGGCTGGCCATGGACTGTCCCTGGAAGAAGCCGTGCGGCAGCTGGGTCTGGTCACCGTTGACCCCGATGTCGGTGCGCAGCTGGTACTTCTCGGTCTGCTGCTTCTTGCGCAGGGATAGCTCGTCGCGCCCCACCTTGTCCTGATAGCCCTTGTTCCAGTCGATGGCCAGCGTCGTGCGCTCCACCTCCTCGGCGCTGAGCCCCATGGCATACATGCCCGCCACATAGGAGCCCATGCTGGTCCCGACGATGATGTCCACCGGGATGTGCTTTGCCTCCAGCACCTTGAGCACCCCGATATGGGCCGACCCCTTGGCACCGCCGCCGCTCAGTACCAGGGCGATCCTCGGACGCTCCATCTTGGTTGCCCCCGGGTTTCTGGCCGAAGGCGCGGGATCATTGGCTCCGGCCGCCGCCATGAACGGCAGGGTCGCCAGCAGGAGCACGAGCAGGTGGGTCCATCCCCGATGAAAGATGCGCATATGAGAGTCCATAAATCCGGTGCGAGTCGAGCGGGCAGGCCGCCAGTCAGGTGCAGCCTACTATAAGTGCAAGCACTTTAACCGCAAGCCGGGGTGCTGGCGAGGGGTCGCCCCGCTTGCGACGATGTCTCGGCAAAATCGGGCGCCAATCCAGCCCAATCCGGGTGTGAGCGCAAACGTTAATCGACAATAAAGGCCCCCGCCGCCTCAAGAGCGCGCCAAATCAGCCGCTATTATGAGTTCAACCCTGGTTCACACTTCCGAGTCACCCTTATGTTCGCAAGCCTGACACTGAAACAGAAAATTCTGGCCACCGTCATCCTCGCCGTGGCCCTCTCCTGCCTGCTGGTGGGCTATTTCAGCCAGCGTTCTGCCCAGCAGCTGATCGAGGACCGCATGTTCGAGCAGGAGCTGCCCAACCTGACCCAGCGCATCGGCAAGGAGATCGAAAAGGATCTCACTTCGGTCGCCAATGCCGCCAGACAGCTTGCCAACGACCGCTTCGTGCTGGACTGGGTCGAGCGCGGCATGCCCAAGGAGCAGGAGTCCATCCTCATCAACCAGCTCAAGGACATGACGAGCCAGTATGGTCTGGTCACCGCCTCCTTCGCCGATCGTCAGAGTGCCGCCTACTACAACCAGGACGGTTTTCTGCGCATCCTGAACCACGAGCAGGACAACTGGTTCTATGACTACACCAAGAGCCGCCAGGATCTGATGCTTAGCATCTTTCGGGAGAGCAACGGCGAGGTGAAACTGTTCGTCAACTTCCAGCAACTCGACGGACGCGGCCTCGCCGGCCTCGCCAAATCCCTCGACAGCATGGTCAGCATGCTCGCCAACTTCCGCATCGGCGACAGCGGCTTCGTCTTCATGACAGACGGCAGCGGCAAGGTGAAGCTGCACCCCGACGCCACCCGCATCGATCGGGACAACCTGACCCAGCTGGCCAGCGGCAGCAGCACCAACCTGCTCAACAAGCAGCCCTTTGCCGCCACCCATGCCGAGGTCGACGGCCAGCCCGTGATCCTGGCCAGCAGCTACATCCCTCTGCTCGACTGGTATCTGGTGGCCCAGGTGCCGGAGGCCGAAATTTATGCCGAACTGGACAGAGCGCGCCTGCACATGGTGCTGGTCAGCCTGGCCATCGCCGTCGGCATGGGGCTGCTCGGCGTTCTCCTGGCGGGCTCCGTGAGCCGCCCCCTCAACGAACTGGCCCGCCTGTTCCGCGAACTCGGCAGCGGTGATGGCGACCTCACCCATCGCCTCAAGGTCGATGGCCGTGACGAACTGGCCCAGGTGGCGACCGGCTTCAACAACTTTGTCGCCAAGATCCACGGCTCCATCGAACAGGTGGCGAGCAACTCCCGCCAGCTCGCCGCCACCGCCAACGAGGTGGCAGCCAAAGCCCAGCTCACCCAGCACAACTGCACCGCCCAGCGGGATCGCACCGTCCAGGTCGCTACCGCCATCCACGAGATGGGGGCCACCGTCAGCGAGATCGCCGGCAATGCATCCCTGGCAGCCGACGTCGCCAAGCAGGCCAACGAGCAGGCCGATGCGGGGGCCCAGGTCGTCGCCCAGGCCCGTCACGGCATCGTCGGCCTCTCCGGTGAAATCGAACAGGTCGCCGGGGTCATCGAGTCCCTGGCGAGCCAGACCGACTCCATCGGCAGCATCCTCGACACCATCCGCAGCATCTCGGAGCAGACCAACCTGCTGGCCCTCAACGCCGCCATCGAGGCCGCCCGTGCCGGCGAGCAGGGCCGTGGCTTCGCCGTGGTGGCCGACGAGGTGCGCAACCTCGCCAGCCGCTCCGCCGCCTCCACCGCCGAGATCCAGGGCATGATCAACAGCCTCCAGGAGCAGAGCGCCCGCGCCGTCAGTGCCATGGCCCAGGGACGCAACCAGAGCCTGCGGGTGGTGACCCAGGCCGACGAGGCCAACGGCGCCCTCGACCAGATCACCGGGCACATCACCCAGATCAGCGACATGAACATCCAGGTCGCCACCGCCACCGAAGAGCAGTCCAGCGTGGTCGGGGAGATCAACCGCAACGTGGAGGACATCAACCAGCTCACCATGGAGACCGCTGATATCGCCCACCAGTTGACCGAGTCCAGCCGCAGCCTGCAACAGCTCTCCGGCGAGCTCGACAAGCTGGTCGGCAACTTCCGGTTATAAGATGAAAGGGCGCTGCGGCGCCCTTTTTTCACCGGGTCGACAGGGAATACCGACCCCCATGACGGCGAACCGTCATGACAAGCCGCTACAGTAGCGACACAGCAACACACCAAGGAGTCAACATGCTGGCAGGCAACCTCACCATCAAAACCCAACTGATCCTGGCCGTCACCGTGCCCTGTCTCGCCCTGCTGCTGGTTGGCGCCGCCAGTCTGCGCAGCATGGACAACATCAGGCAGCAGGCCGAAGAGCTGTTCCAGAATACCGCCACTCCCATGCGGGCCATGGCGGAAGTGGCCTCCCGCATCCCGCGCATGCGCGTCGGCATCGACATGATGCTGCTGCAGGACACCTCCCTGCGCGACGAAAAGGGGGTGCAGACCCGGGTCAAGGAGACCCGCGAGGAAGACATTCCCGAGATGCGCCAGGCCATGGAGCAGGCCGTCAAGGCCCAGGTCGATCCCGACGCCCGGGCCAGGGCCCAGACCCTGCTCGATCAATTCACCCGGGTGGAGCGGGAGGAGCTGACCCCCATGTTGCAGGCGCTCTCTGACAACAAGATGGACGAGGCTCGCGCCATCTACCGGGATCGCTACAGCCAGAGCTACGGAGTCATGCGCAAGGGCGCCAATGAGCTGCTCGACGGGTTGATAGGTCAGGCCCAGCATCGCAACGACCTGAGCGAAAACAGCTATGACAGCGGTCGTACCCAGATGATCGCCATCATCGTCATCGCCATCGCCATCTCGCTGCTCGTCTCGACCCTCATTCTCATCGGGCTGCGCCGCCGGGTCTCCTTCCTGCAATCCCATATTGGCGAAGTGGCCCGCCACCTCGCCCTCGACAGCCGCGCCAGTCTCACCGGCAAGGACGAGCTGGCCGAGATTGCCCACAGCTTCAACCAGTTCGTGACCCGGATCCACGGGGCCATCGTGCAGGTGGCGAGCAACTCCCGCCAGGTGGCCGCCACCGCCAGCGAGGTGGCCGCCAAGGCCCAGCTCACCCAGCACAACTGCACCGCCCAGCGGGATCGCACCGTCCAGGTCGCCACCGCCATCCACGAGATGGGGGCCACCGTCACCGAGATCGCCGGCAATGCATCCCTGGCCGCCGACGTCGCCAAGCAGGCCAACGAGCAGGCCGATGCGGGGGCCCAGGTCGTCGCCCAGGCCCGTCACGGCATCGTCGGCCTCTCCGGTGAAATCGAACAGGTCGCCGGGGTCATCGAGTCCCTGGCGAGCCAGACCGACTCCATCGGCAGCATCCTCGACACCATCCGCAGCATCTCGGAGCAGACCAACCTGCTGGCCCTCAACGCCGCCATCGAGGCCGCCCGCGCCGGCGAGCAGGGCCGAGGCTTCGCCGTGGTGGCCGACGAGGTGCGCAACCTCGCCAGCCGCTCCGCCGCCTCCACCGCCGAGATCCAGGGCATGATCAACAGCCTCCAGGAGCAGAGCGCCCGAGCCGTCAGCGCCATGGCCCAGGGCCGCAACCAGAGCCTGCGGGTGGTGACCCAGGCCGACGAGGCCAACGGCGCCCTCGACCAGATCACCGGACACATCACCCAGATCAGCGACATGAACATCCAGGTCGCCACCGCCACCGAAGAGCAGTCGAGCGTGGTGGGCGAACTCAACCGCAACGTGGAGGACATCAACCAGCTCACCATGGAGACCGCCGATATCGCCCATCACCTGACCGAGTCGAGCCGCAACCTGCAGCACCTCTCCGGCGAGCTCGACAAGCTGGTCGGCAACTTCCGCCTCTGAGCGTCCGGCACCTCTTCCTGACCCGCACCAGGGCGCTTCGGCGCCCTTCTTCATGACCACGGCAAGCCGTGACGCACGGGGGATACGTCGTCTCCCACCGCCCTGCCACATGCCTCATAATCAGGAAAACGCGAGGAGGTATGATGGGCAAGCTGGTCGTGATGATAGTGCTGGGGGGGCTGCTCAGTGCCTGCAGCAGCGGGCCCGTGCGGGTGCACGGGGCCGATGTGAGCGTGGACGATACCCGGATCCGGGTCAGCGACGGGGATCGCGGAGGCGACGGTACCTTCTGCCCACCGGGACAGGCCAAGAAGGGGCGCTGCTGACCGCTGGGTGCCGAAAGACAGACAACAAAAAGCCGCTCCATGGAGCGGCTTTTCTTATGAAACGGGCAGAAGATTATTTTTTCTTCTTGGCCTTGGCGTTCGGCAGGTCGGTGATGGAGCCTTCGAACACTTCGGCAGCCAGACCCACGGACTCGTGCAGAGTCGGGTGAGCGTGGATGGTCAGCGCGATGTCTTCGGCGTCGGCACCCATCTCGATGGCCAGACCGATTTCACCCAGCAGTTCACCGCCGTTGGTGCCCACGATGGCACCACCGATGACGCGGCCGCTCTCCTTGTCGAAGATCAGCTTGGTCATGCCGTCGGAGCAGTCGGACGCGATGGCGCGACCGGAAGCAGCCCACGGGAAGGTGGCGACTTCGAAGTTCAGACCCTGTTGCTTGGCTTCCTTCTCGGTCAGACCCACCCAGGCCATCTCAGGCTCGGTATAGGCGATGGACGGAATCACTTTCGGGTCGAAGTAGTGCTTCTTGCCGGCGATGACTTCGGCCGCCACGTGGCCTTCGTGTACACCCTTGTGGGCCAGCATGGGCTGACCGACGATGTCGCCGATGGCGTGGATGTGGGCCACGTTGGTACGCAGCTGCTTGTCGACTTCGATGAAACCGCGCTCGTTGACGGCAACACCGGCCTTCTCGGCATCCAGCATCTTGCCGTTCGGCACACGGCCTACGGCAACCAGCACGTTGTCGTAGCGAACCGGCTCGGCCGGGGCGTGCTTACCTTCGTAGGAGACGTACAGGCCGTCTTCACGGGCTTCAACGGCGGTGACCTTGGTCTCCAGCATGATGTTGAATTTCTTGGCAACGCGCTTGGTGTAGATCTTGACGATGTCTTTGTCGGCAGCCGGTACCAGCTGGTCGGCAAATTCCACCACGTCGATCTCGGAACCCAGGGAGGAGTACACGGTACCCATCTCCAGACCGATGATGCCGCCACCGATGACCAGCAGCTTGCCAGGAACGGTCGTCAGTTCCAGCGCATCGGTAGAGTCCCATACGCGGGGGTCGTCATGGGGGATGAACGGCAGCTTCACCGGACGGGAACCGGCGGCGATGATGGCGTTGTCGAAGGTGACGGTGGTCTTGCCGTCGGCGCCTTCCACTTCCAGCGTGTTCGGACCGGTGAACTTGCCGAAGCCGTTCACGACTTGGACTTTACGCATCTTGGCCATGCCAGCCAGACCGCCGGTCAGCTGGTTGATGACCTTCTCTTTCCACAGACGCACCTTGTCGATGTCGGTCTGCGGGGCACCGAAGACGATGCCGTGCTCGGCCAGCGCCTTGGCTTCTTCAATGACTTTGGCGACGTGCAGCAGTGCCTTGGACGGGATGCAACCCACGTTCAGGCAGACGCCACCCAGGGTGGAGTAACGCTCGACGATAATGGTATCCAGACCCAAGTCAGCCGCACGGAAGGCAGCGGAATAACCGGCAGGGCCAGCACCCAGTACTACGACCTGGGTTTTGATTTCTTTACTCATCATGACCTCTTTGTCGTTCTTATATCCCCGGACAGCACAGTCTTATGCCAAACAAGGCCGCTGCAGCCGTGAAAAAAACGGGGCAAGTTTACAATCCTGTTAACGAAATGAGAAGCAAAAAGGGCGGGCTCTGGGCCCGCCCTCTCACTTACAGGACCAGTCGACGAATGTCGGACAACACACCACTCAGGGTGGTGATGAAGCGGGCACCGTCGGCGCCATCGATGACGCGGTGGTCGTAGCTCAGAGCCAGCGGCAGCATCAGGCGCGGCACGAACTCTTTACCGTTCCACTTCGGCTTCATCTCGGACTTGGAGACGCCCAGGATGGCCACTTCCGGCGCGTTGACGATCGGGGTAAAGCTGGTACCGCCGATGCCACCCAGGCTGGAGATGGTGAAGCAACCGCCCTGCATGTCGGCAGCGGTCAGCTTGCCGGCACGGGCCTTCTTGGAGATCTCGGCCAGATCGCGGGACAGCTCGTGGATGCCCTTCTTGTTGACGTCGCGAACCACCGGAACCACCAGACCGTTGGGGGTATCCACCGCCACACCGATGTGGATGTACTTCTTCATGATCAGCTTGCTGCCGTCTTCGGACAGGGCGCTGCAGAAGCGCGGATGGGCTTCCAGGGCCTTGGCGGCCGCCTTCAGGATGAACACCAGCGGGGTGATCTTCACGTCCAGCTTCTGCTTCTCGGCCAGGATGTTCTGCTCTTTGCGGAACGCTTCCAGATCCGTGGTATCGGCTTCGTCGAACTGGGTAACGTGGGGGATCATGGCCCAGTTGCGGTGCAGGGCAGGACCGGAGATCTTCTGGATACGGGTCAGTTCCAGCTCTTCGACCGGGCCGAACTTGCTGAAATCAACCTTCGGCCAGGCCACGACGCTCATGCCGTTGCCAGTGCCGGTGCCGGCAGCCGGAGCGGACTCGGCGCGCTTGACCGCATCCTTCACGTAAGCCTGCACGTCTTCTTTGACGATGCGACCCTTGCGACCGGAGGCTTTCACCTTGGCCAGGTTGACGCCGAACTCGCGCGCCAGACGGCGTACAGCCGGGGAGGCGTGGACATAGGCGTCGTTGGCGACGAAATCGGAAGCGGCAGCAGCCTGGGCAACCGGTGCAGGAGCGGCGGCAGCCGGCGCGGCAGCAACGGGCGCCGCGGCAGGAGCCGGAGCAGCCACGGCAGCCGGGGCGGCACCCGCCACTTCGAATACCATGATCAGGGAACCGGTGGAGACCTTGTCACCCGCCTTCACCTTGATCTCCTTGACCACACCGGCGAACGGCGCAGGCACTTCCATGGAGGCCTTGTCGCCTTCCACGGTGATCAGGGACTGGTCGGCTTCAACCTTGTCACCCACGGCAACCATGATCTCGGTGACTTCGACTTCATCGCCACCGATATCCGGCACGTTGACGTCCTTGGCACCGGCGGCAACCGGAGCAGCGGCAGCCACGGGGGCAGCAGCAGGAGCCGGCGCGGCAACAGCGGCCGGGGCAGCGCCCGCCACTTCGAAGACCATCACCAGGGAGCCGGTAGAAACCTTGGCGCCGGCGGCAACCTTGATCTCGACCACGCGACCGGCGAACGGTGCCGGGACTTCCATGGAGGCCTTGTCACCTTCCACGGCGATGATGGACTGGTCGGCTTCAACCATGTCGCCCACGGCAACCATGATGTCAGTCACTTCGACTTCGTCACCACCGATGTCCGGCACGTTGACGTCCTGGCGAGCGGCAGCAGCAGGAGCGGCGGCCGGCGCGGCAGCAACCGGGGCAGCAGCCTGGACCGGAGCCGGTGCGGCAGCACCCTCGGCTTCGAAGACCATGATCTGGGAACCAGTGGCAACCTTGTCGCCCACCTTGATCAGGATCTCTTTGACGATACCGGCGGCGGGGGCCGGGACTTCCATGGAGGCCTTGTCACCTTCCACGGCGATCAGGGACTGGTCCAGCTCGACCTTGTCACCCACGGCCACCATGATCTCGGTGACTTCAACTTCATCGGCACCGATATCCGGCACCATAATCTGTTTGGACATTGCGCTTTATCCTCTTGCGTGCATCCGCGTGGCTGCCTGAGCATCACCACGCGCATCCCGCGTTATCCGTTTAAACCCAGGCAAGGTCGCGCCGGATACCCGGCGCGACACTCAATCCTCTTACGCGTACAGCGGGTTGACCTTGTCGGCATCGATGCCGTACTTGGCGATGGCTTCGGCCACAACCTGCTTGTCTACCTCGCCGCGCTTGGCCAGTTCGGTCAGGGCAGCAACCACTACGTAGAACTCGTTCACTTCGAAGTGACGACGCAGGTTGGCACGGCTGTCGGAGCGGCCGTAACCGTCGGTACCCAGGACACGGTAGTTCTCGGTCGGAACGAAGGCACGCACCTGATCGGCGAAGGACTTCATGTAGTCGGTCGCAGCGATGGTGGCTTCGGAACCCAGTACCTGAGCGATGTAGGGCACACGCGCTTCGGCGGTCGGGTGCAGCATGTTCCAGCGATCCGCGTCCTGACCGTCACGAGCCAGCTCGTTGAAGGAGGTGACGCTGAACACGTCGGAACCCACGCCGTACTCGCTGGCCAGGATCTGGGCAGCCTTGCGCACGTGACCCAGGATGGAACCACAACCCAGCAGCTGTACCTTGGCCTTGGTGCCGGCCACGGTTTCCAGCTTGTAGATACCCTTGCGGATGCCTTCCTCGGCGCCTTCCGGCATGGCCGGCATGGCATAGTTCTCGTTCAGGGTAGTGATGTAGTAGAACACGTTTTCCGGGTTCTCACCGTACATGCGGCGCAGGCCGTCCTGTACGATCACCGCCACTTCATAGGCGTAGGACGGGTCGTAGGAGATGCAGTTCGGGATGGTGTTGGCCAGGATGTGGCTGTGACCATCTTCGTGCTGCAAGCCCTCTCCGTTAAGAGTGGTACGACCGGAGGTCGCGCCCAGCAGGAAGCCACGGGCTTGCTGGTCACCGGCTGCCCACGCCATGTCGCCGATCCGCTGGAAGCCGAACATGGAGTAGTAGATGTAGAACGGGATCATCGGGCAGTCGTTGGTGCTGTAAGAGGTGGCAGCAGCCAGCCAGGAGGACATGGCGCCCAGCTCGTTGATACCGTCTTGCAGAACCTGACCCTGCTTGTCTTCCTTGTAGTAGGAGACGATGTCGCGGTCTTGCGGGGTGTACTGCTGACCGTGCGGGCTGTAGATACCGATCTGGCGGAACAGGCCTTCCATACCAAAGGTACGGGCTTCGTCAGCCAGGATCGGGACGATGCGCTTGCCGATGGACTTGTCTTTCAGCATCACGTTCAGGGAACGCACGAACGCCATGGTGGTGGAGATTTCGCGCGCCTGTTCACCCAGCAGCGGACCGAAGGCATCCAGCGCCGGGATTTCCAGCTTGGTGGTGCTCTCGCGCAGACGGGTCGGTACATAGCCCTTCAGTGCGGCACGGCGGGCGTGCAGGTACTTGTGCTCTTCGGTACCCTCTTCGATCTTCAGGTACGGCAGGTTTTCCAGCTGCTCGTCGGTGACCGGCAGGTTGAAACGATCGCGCAGGTGACGCACGGAGCCCAGATCCATCTTTTTGACCTGGTGAGCGATGTTCTTGCCTTCGGCCGCTTCGCCCATGCCATAGCCCTTGATGGTCTTGGCCAGGATCACGGTCGGCTTGCCCTTGGTCTGTGCAGCCTTGGAGAAGGCGGCGAACAGTTTGCGGGGGTCGTGACCACCGCGGTTCAGGGCGAAGATCTCCTCGTCGGTCATGTCTTTGACCAGCGCGGCGGTTTCCGGGTAACGGTTGAAGAAGTGCTCGCGCACGTAGGCACCGTCACGGGACTTCATGGTCTGGTAGTCACCGTCCACGGTCTCGTTCATCAGCTGGATCAGCTTGCCGGAAGTGTCTTTCTTCAGCAGCTCATCCCACTTGCGACCCCAGATGACCTTGGTCACGTCCCAGCCAGCGCCGGCGAACAGGCCTTCCAGCTCGTTGATGACCTTGCCGTTGCCGACAACCGGACCATCCAGACGCTGCAGGTTGCAGTTGACCACGAACACCAGGTTGTCGAGCTTTTCACGCACGGCAACAGTCAGGGCACCCTTGGCTTCCGGCTCGTCCATCTCGCCGTCACCCAGGAAGGCGTAAACGGTCTGCTCGGAGCAATCCTTGATGCCACGGTCGGTCAGGTACTTCAGGAAACGCGCCTGATAGATGGCGGCGATGGGGCCCAGACCCATGGAAACGGTCGGGAACTGCCAGAATTCCGGCATCAGTTTCGGGTGCGGGTAGGAAGGGATACCCTTGCCATCCACTTCCTGACGGAAGTTGTCCAGCTGCTCTTCGGTCAGGCGACCTTCGGCGAATGCGCGGGCGTAGATGCCCGGGGAGATGTGACCCTGGAAGTAGACCAGATCGCCACCGTCCTTCTCGTTGCGGGCACGGAAGAAGTGGTTGTAGCAGACTTCGTAGATGGTCGCGGAAGAAGCGAAGGAAGACATGTGACCACCCAGGTCCAGATCTTTCTTGGAAGCGCGCAGCACGATCATCATGGCGTTCCAGCGGATGATGGCGCGAATGCGGCGTTCCATTTCCAGGTCGCCCGGGTAAGCCGGCTCGTCGCTGGACGGGATGGTGTTGATGTAGTCGCGGTTTGCCTTGGCAGCCACGTCCACACCGCTTGCGCGGGCTTTCTCGGCCAACTGTTCAAGGATGAACTGAGCGCGTTGCGGACCCTCTTCACGCAGCAGGGATTCCAGAGAGGCAAGCCACTCCAGCGTTTCTATCGGGTCCACATCGTTCTTCAGGATATCAGACATGGCTGGTTCCTATGTTGTTGTGATTGCACGGCATTGCACGGCGAAGGGCGCAAGCATTCGACAATTAAGAAAGCCTTGTGGGATTAGTTTTCCTGCTGACGGATCCGACGCATGGATCGCTGGATCCGGCTGTCTTCCCTCTGCATATCCAACAAGGTGTCCTCGATAAAGGCCAGGTGCTCATGACAAGCAGCCCTGGCCCGCTCCGGAGCCCCCGACAGGATAGCCTCGATCAGGCTCGCACGATGGCGACGGATCTTGGCGACCACTCCCGGACGGCGATTCAAAATTTCGTTATTGCGTAAAATGTTCTGCTCAAGCATGGGGCCCATGGCCCGCAACAGGTGCAGCAGCACCACGTTGTGGGAGGCCTCGGCCACGGCCAGATAGAACTGGGTCACGGCGGCCGATTCGACCACCAGCGAGCCTTGCTGACCGGCTTCTTCGATGGCGGCTTGCGCCAGGCGAATCCGTTCGAAATCAGCCTCGGTGCCCCGCAGCGCAGCATAGTAGGCACAGATGCCTTCCAGCGCGTGACGAAACTCCAGCAGGTCGTACTGGGCTTCCGGGTGAGTGCTGAGCAGTTCGAACAGGGGGTCGGCGATCCCCTTGCTCAGGGCATTTTGTACGTAAGTGCCACCGCCCTGACGACGATACAAGAGTCCTCTCGCTTCCAGGCGCTGGATGGCTTCGCGCAAGGAAGGGCGCGACACCTGAAACTGGATGGCGAGTTCCCGCTCGGGCGGCAACTTCTGGCCCGGCTGCAGGCTGCCTTCCAGAATCATGCTTTCCAGCTCGGCGACAATGGCGTCGGCCAGCTTGGGCTGAGTTATCTTGATATAGGGCATGAGGCTACTTTGTTAAATTGGTATTACCAATTTTATGGTTGGGGCGAAAATTAGCAGAGGGCTTGAAAAAAGTCCACCCAAAAGATGATCTGAATCAAGAAGCTCGGTTGCCACTTTGGGGGTAAAAACGCGGAATCATGATATAGCTCATAGAAAATGGTCTGACCAATATTTGTGAGCTTGCTCACCGATAACATTTGTTCAACAGCATGAAAAATGGCTTGCCAGACAAGGCAAGCCATTGATTCTAAAAACACAAAATAATTTTTAGATTTTTCATTCAAAGTGAAGCTTTTCCCGATAGCGAGGCCATTCGAAACTGTCACCCGGATCCGTCTTGCGGCCCGGCGCGATGTCGCAGTGGCCGACAATACGGTCCGCCGTGATGGCGGGATAACGGTGAACAATCGCCCGGCTGAGGTCCGACAGCACCTCGTATTGCTTGTCGCTGTAGGGAAGCTCGTCGGTCCCTTCCAGTTCGATCCCGATGGAAAAATCGTTGCACGCCTCCCTCCCCTCCCAGCTCGAGACTCCCGCATGCCATGCCCTGGCGCCAAAAGGCACGTACTGTACCAGTTCCCCATCGCGGCGGATCAGGCAGTGGGCCGAGACCCTCAGTTGATGAATACCGGCGAAATAGGGGTGAGCACCGGGATCGAGCCGCCCCAGAAACAGATCGTCGATAAAGGGGCCACCAAACTGCCCGGGGGGCAGGCTGATGCCGTGTATCACCAGCAAGGAGACATCCTCCGGGCTGAGCCTCTCATTGTGATGGGGGGAAGGCACCTTGCGGGCCTGCTCGCACCATCCTTCACGATCGATGGAAAACAGGGTTGTGGGTTGTGTCATCGTCTGCTCGACTCACAAATGGAAGCGATGTGCCTCTGGCGGGATGGGAAAACTGGGAACAAGTCTCTGAATTCATGGATAACGCTATGTTAGGCTGAGCCATTCACTCGCGCGATATGGGACACACTATGCACCCGATGGCACGCCGTCTCTGGCTGCTCGCCTGGCTCTCGCTGCTGGGTCTGCTGACCCTCTACTTTCATGGTCGTGAACAACCGTCGGTGACCGCCAGCGGCGATCTGCTGCTCAAGGCCGATGCCAGCGGCCATTATCGTCTGGAGGGTGCCATCAACGACCAGCCGGTGCAACTGCTGCTGGACACAGGAGCAACCCGGGTGACCATACCGAGCCAGGTGGCCGCCCGGCTCGGCCTCGTCGCCACGGGCCGCAGCCGGGTCAACACGGCAGCCGGAGAGATCCAGGTCGAAACCAGCCGGATCGAAAGTCTGGCGATGGGTCCGCTGACCCTGTACGATTTGTCCGTCTTTATCAATCCGGCTGCCGATGGGGAGGAGATCCTGGTGGGCATGAATGCTCTGGGCAGGCTGGAATTGCGCCAGAAAGACAGGCAATTGCTTCTCAGACCCTTGCAGGAATAAGGCATGTTACAACAGGACATCCGCCGCGCCGTGCGCGCCGCACTTCTCGAAGACTTGGGCGATGCCCTCACCGCGCTGGATCAACCGGATGCCAGCGCCGACATCACGGCCCAGCTGATCCCGGCCGATCGCATCTCGACCGCGCGAGTCATCACCCGCGAGGCGGGCGTCTTCTGCGGCCAGCCCTGGGTCGACGAGGTCTTTTTGCAACTTAAGGCCCAGCTCGGTGGCGAAGTGAAGGTCGAGTGGAAAGTGCAAGATGGTGAACGCCTTGCCCCCAATCAGGAGCTGTTCCGCCTCCATGGCCCCGCCCGCGTGCTGCTGACCGGCGAGCGCAATGCGCTGAACTTCGTGCAGACCCTTTCCGGGGTCGCCACCCTGACCGCCCGTTATGTGGCCGAGCTGGAAGGCACTGACTGCCGCCTGCTCGATACCCGCAAGACCCTGCCCGGCCTGCGCAGCGCCCAGAAGTATGCGGTCACCTGCGGGGGCGGCAAAAACCACCGTATCGGTCTGTTTGATGCCTACCTCATCAAGGAGAACCACATTCTCGCCTGCGGCGGCATCCCTGAAGCAATCAGCGAAGCGCGCCGTCTCAATCCGGACAAACCGGTGGAAGTCGAGGTCGAATCCCTGGCCGAGCTGGAGCAGGCCCTGGCCGCACGGGCCGACATCGTGATGCTGGACAACTTCGACATCCCCATGATGCAGGAAGCCGTTCGCCTCAATCAGGGCAGAGCCAAGCTGGAAGTCTCCGGCAACGTCACCCTCGATACCCTTGCCGGATACGCCGCGACCGGGATCGACTTCATCTCGGTGGGAGCGCTGACCAAGCATGTGCGGGCACTGGATCTCTCCATGCGCTTTGTCGAGGCTTGAGCAAGCCCCATCCGTTGCTCGTGCCCAAAAATATTACAGGGCTCGAAACTTGCAAAAGGCGCCATCGGCGCCTTTTCTTTATGCAGGATCCCACGACATAAGGAGTGTGAAGATGGGCCCTCCCGCCTCATGACAAGTGCCAATGGAAGCCATTTAATCTTTGATTTTTCTACACATTTCACTAAATGACATAAAAGTGGCTAACAAGCTCCCCGCCTCTGTTGCCAACCCGAAGCGCTCGGATAAGATACCAGCGTGGATAGCATTCCACCGGTGCTTATCAGGAAACATGGAAAAAAGGATATTTCACATGAAAAGACAGTCAGGGTTTACGCTAATCGAATTGATGATCGTCGTTGCGATCGTCGCCATCCTCGCCGCCATCGCCTTGCCGGCGTATCAGAGTTATACCAAACGCGCCAAATTCTCTGAGGTGATTGCCGCTGTAGGTCCGGCCAAAACCGCCGTAGAAGTCTGCGTTCAAGGGTGGGCTGGTGCTTCTGCAGCGATTGGTGATAGTTGTGCAACAGCAGGTAGAAATGCAGTGTCTGGGGCCAGTGCACAAACCGATAATTTTGATAACGTCGCTGTTTCCAATGCTGGTGGCACCATTACCATTACCGGCACAGCAGCCGCAGCTCTGGATAATTCCACTTATCAACTGGTAACTTCTGGTGCAGTTACGCCTAATGGACAAGTGCTCTGGAATATTTCAGGGTCTTGTAAAACAGATGGTATGTGCTAGTGCATGACCTCTAGCCTTAATAGCGGCCTGGCCACCAGCCTGGCCGCTTCTTCCCTCCTCAGTGAGCCAGACTCACAGCGCTATCTGAGCCAGGCCAGGGCGCAGCGTAAGCCCTTTGTCACCTTCCTGATTGAGAACGAGATCCTCGACAGCAAGGCGCTCGCCGATTTCTGCGAGCTGGAGTATGGGGTACCTCTGCTGGATCTGGCGGCCTTCGATCTCGCCGAGATCCCGCAGAAATACCTCAATCAAAAGCTGATTGAAAAGCACCATGTCCTGCCCATCTACACCCAGGGGCATACCCTCTATATCGCCATGTCCGATCCGACCAATGTGTCGGCTCTGGAGGATTTTGGTTTCAGTTTTGGCCTGCACACGGAAGCCCTGCTGGTCGAAGAGAGCAAGCTGACCGCCGCCATCGGCAAGCTGATGGAGAGCGAGCAGGATACCCTGGGCATAGATCATATCGACGAGGCCGAGATCTCCGAACTCGAGGTCTCCGACGAGAGTTCCCGCCTCGACGAGAGCGTCAACACAGCGGACGATGACGCCCCCATCGTCAAATACATCCACAAGATCATGATGGATGCCATCAAGCGCGGGGCCTCCGACCTGCATTTCGAACCTTACGAGACCAAGTACCGGATCCGCTTCCGGATCGACGGCATACTGCACGAAATCGCCACCCCGCCGGTGAACCTGGCAAACCGTTTCGCAGCGCGCTTAAAAGTCATGGCGCGGCTCGACATCGCCGAGCGGCGTCTGCCCCAGGATGGCCGGATCAAGCTCAAGATTTCGCGCAACAGATCCATGGACATGCGGGTCAACACCCTGCCCACCATGTGGGGGGAGAAGATCGTCATCCGGCTACTAGATTCATCTGCAGCCAGGCTCAATATCGATCAACTCGGCTTTGACGACCGCCAGAAGGGGCAATACCTGCATGCCCTCTCCAAACCCCAGGGGATGATACTGGTCACCGGCCCCACGGGGTCGGGAAAGACGGTGTCGCTCTATACCGGTCTCAACATCCTCAATACCAACGAGGTCAACATCTCCACCGCCGAGGATCCGGTGGAAATCAACCTGCCCGGCGTGAACCAGGTGCAGATCAACCCCAAGGCGGGGCTCACCTTCGCCAGCGCCCTGCGCTCCTTCCTGCGCCAGGATCCCGACATCGTCATGGTGGGGGAGATCCGGGATCTGGAAACCGCCGAGATCGCCATCAAGGCCGCCCAGACCGGCCACCTGGTGCTGTCCACCCTGCACACCAATTCGGCGGCCGAGACGCTCACCCGGATGATGAACATGGGTGTCCCCGCCTTCAACATCGCCTCCTCGGTCACCCTCATCATGGCCCAGCGCCTCGCCCGCAAGCTGTGCGATCACTGCAAGGCGCTCGAGGTGGTGCCGGAAGCCGAGCTGCTGGAGCTGGGCTTTACCCAGCAGCAACTGGCCGCCGGCTTGCGACTGTTCAAGCCCGTGGGGTGCAAGGAGTGCTCGGGAGGCTACCGAGGGCGGGTCGGGATCTATGAGATCATGCTGATGTCAGACAACATCGCCAAGCTCATCATGCAGGGAGCCAACTCGCTTCAAATCGCGGCCATCGCGCAGAAGGAAGGGATGCGTACCCTGCGGACCTCGGGCCTGGAAAAAGCCCGCCTGGGGGTCACCAGCCTGGCCGAAATAAACAGGATCACTACCAACTGAGTACGCTGTGTTCGAGTCATCTCACCGGGTGACGCTGCTGCCAACACCCCGATGATGTTTTCCAAGCCAAGATGAGCCGGACTGGCAGCAGCATCCGGCCACCGTCGCCCAATTGCAGGATGCAGTGATGGCCACATTAGCTCAAAGAAAGAACGTCCCCAAGAAGGTTTTCTCATTCCGCTGGCACGGCTTCAATCGCAAGGGACAGAAGGTGTCCGGCGATTTCCAGGCCGACAGCATCAATACCGTCAAGGCGGAACTGCGCAGGCAGGGCGTCAATGTCACCAAGGTCAGCAAGCAGGGCCAGGGGCTCTTCTCCAAGGGCGGCGCCAAGATCAAGCCGATGGACATCGCCGTCATCTCCCGCCAGATCACTACCATGCTCTCCGCCGGCGTGCCTCTGGTGCAGAGTCTTCAGATCATTGCTCGCGGCCACGAGAAAGCGGCTGTGCGCGAGCTCATCGGCCAGATCGCCGCCGATGTGGAAACAGGCACCCCGCTCTCGGAGGCGTTGCGCCGCCATCCTCGCCACTTCGACGACCTCTATTGCGACCTGGTCGAAGCCGGGGAGCAATCCGGCGCCCTGGAGACCATCTACGACCGTATCGCCATCTACCGCGAGAAGAACGAAGCCCTCAAATCCAAGATCAAGAAGGCCATGTTCTATCCGTCCATGGTCATTCTGGTGGCCATCGTCGTCACCTCCATCCTGCTGCTCTTCGTCATTCCCCAGTTCGAGGATATCTTCAAGAGCTTCGGTGCCGAGCTGCCTGCCTTCACCCGGTTCGTCATCGCCATCTCCCGCTTTATGCAGGAGTGGTGGTACGCCATCTTTGGCGGCGCGGCTCTCGCCGTCTTCCTCTATGTGCGGGCCTGGCGAAAATCCCAGAAGGTCAGGGACAACACGGACAAGTTCATCCTCACCATTCCCGTGGTGGGCAACATACTGCACAAGGCGGCCATGGCCCGTTTTGCACGCACCCTCTCCACCACCTTCTCCGCCGGTATCCCACTGGTGGATGCCCTGGTCTCGGCGGCCGGAGCATCGGGCAACTATGTCTATCGCACTGCGACCATGGCCATTCGCAACGAGGTGGTGGCCGGCATGCAGATCAACGTCGCCATGCGCACCGTGGATCTTTTCCCCGACATGGTGACCCAGATGGTGATGATCGGTGAGGAATCCGGCGCCATCGACGACATGCTCTCCAAGGTCGCCGCCATTTTCGAACAGGAAGTGGACGACATGGTCGACGGCCTCACCAGCCTGCTCGAACCCATCATCATGGTGGTGCTCGGGGTGCTGGTCGGCGGCATGGTCGTGGCCATGTACCTCCCCATTTTCAAGCTGGGCTCTGTGATACACTGACCCCCTCGACAGAGGGCCGGGCGGTACATTTCCCCCGGCCATCTGCCATCCCCGTTCCCGACACAAGCGATTGATCTATGGTGCCTTTGATCGAACTGGCCCAGGGCTTGCCCTGGCTCTATCTCTCCTTGATTTTCCTTTTCTCCCTGATGGTGGGCAGCTTCCTGAACGTGGTGATCCATCGCCTGCCCATCATGATGGAGCGGGCCTGGCATGCCGAATACAGCGACTATTTCGGTGACGGTGAAGAGACTCCTCCTGCAACCGGACGATACAACCTCATGGTGCCTCGCTCCCGCTGCCCCCACTGCGACCACCCCATAGGGGCGCTGGAGAACATTCCCCTGCTGAGCTGGCTATGCCTCAGAGGGCGCTGCCGCAACTGCCACGCTCCCATTTCGGCTCGCTATCCCCTGGTCGAGCTGCTCACCGCCCTGCTGTCGGTCTCGGTGGCAGCCGCGCTTGCCCCTGGCTGGGGCACCCTTGCTGCTCTGCTGCTCACCTGGACATTGGTCGCACTGACCTTCATCGACCTGGACAAGATGCTCTTGCCGGATCAGCTCACCCTGCCCCTGCTCTGGGGTGGCTTGCTGTTCAATCTGGCGGGCGGTTTCGTGCCCCTAGCCGATGCGGTGATCGGTACCATGGCGGGCTATCTGGTGCTCTGGAGCCTCTACTGGGCCTTCAAGCTGCTGACCGGCAAAGAGGGGATGGGGTACGGGGATTTCAAACTGCTGGCGGCGCTGGGCGCCTGGCTGGGCTGGCAAGCCTTGCCCATCGTGCTGCTGCTCTCTTCGCTGGCAGGCGCTATCATCGGCATCGGTCTCATCCTGCTGCGCAACCACCACCAGGGCAAACCCATTCCCTTTGGCCCCTATCTCGCCATCGCGGGCTGGATAACGCTGCTGTGGGGCGATAGCATCACCCGCTGGTATCTTGATGTCGTGCTCTAGCAAAAGGATCTCTGACCCATGTATGTAGTCGCAATCACAGGGGGAATCGGCAGCGGCAAAACCACGGTTGCCAACCGCTTTGCCGAGCTGGGCATCGAGGTGGTGGATGCGGACATCATCGCCCGCGAGGTGGTGGAGCCCGGCACCCCTGCTCTGGCTGCCATCGCCGCCCATTTTGGCCCGGATGTCGTTGCCCCCGATGGCCAGCTCGATCGCCGCCGGCTGCGAGAGCGGATCTTCACCGACTCGCAGGCCAAGGAGTGGCTCAATGCCCTGCTCCATCCCCTCATCCGCAGCGAGATGCTGCGCCAGTGTGCGGCAACCCGCTCCCCCTACTGCCTGCTGGTCGTCCCCTTGCTGGTGGAAAACAGGCTCACTTCCCTCGCCGATCGGGTACTGGTGATCGATGTGGACGAAGCGACGCAAATCGAGCGTACCTGCCGCCGCGATGGCGTCAGTCGGGAACAAGCCCAGGCGATACTGGCGTCCCAGGCGAGCCGCAGCGAGCGCCTGGCGATGGCCGACGACGTCCTGGACAACCAGAGTGGTACGAGTGAGACCATCGGACAGCGAATTTTCGCCCTGCACCAGACATATCTGGCATTTGCCTCTCAACAAGCCCACCAACTGTGAGTACACTAGGCCGGTTTATGGCTGGCCAGGATTAGGCATGATTTACGATTTTCCCCTCAATGAAAAAAGCCGGACCTATCTTCGTCTGGAGTCCCTGTTTTCCCAGATCCGCGACAATCTGGAGAGTGACCAGTCCTGGGCACATATCGCCTTCTTCAAGGGGTTGTTCGATTTGCAGGAGTTGCTGGAGCGTGGTGACCTGCGTGCCGACCTCATCAAGGATCTGGAACGCCTCGGCCAACGCCTGAGCCACTGGGCCAGTCTACCTGACGTCGACCTCGAGCAGATCCAGCGGATGCAGCAGGAGAGTACCCAGCTCTCCCGCAACTTGCTGAACTCCCCGCGCCCCGGTGCCCGTCTGAAAGAGGATCGCCTGCTCGGCTCCATTCGTCAGCGTTTCTCCATTCCGGGGGGGCTGTGCGCCTTCGACGTACCTCAGCTGCACCACTGGCTGGCGACCCCGGCCGTCACCCGCCACCAGCAGATGCAGCAATGGCTGAGTGACATCACCCTGCTGATGAACGCCATCTCCCTGTTGCTGCGCCTGTGGCGCGAGTCGGGCAACTTCAGCGACCAGGTGGCCACCAACGGCTTCTTCCAGGATACCGCCGAAGGGGCTGAACTGATCCGCATCCGTCTGGCGGGCACCCAGCCCTGCTATCCGACCCTGAGCGGCCACAAGAACCGCTTCGCCCTGCGCTTCCTGCCGACGACGGAACAGCAGATAGGCGACGTCTCCTTCCAGCTCGCCTGTTGTTGAGGAGCGCCCCATGGTGACCAAGGTAAAGTGCCCGACCTGTCAGAGCGAGATCGAATGGGGTCCGCAGAGCCCGTTTCG
Organism: Aeromonas sp. PS2Canimalfood6; assembly: GCF_048276795.1. Classification (NCBI taxonomy): domain Bacteria; kingdom Pseudomonadati; phylum Pseudomonadota; class Gammaproteobacteria; order Aeromonadales; family Aeromonadaceae; genus Aeromonas; species Aeromonas sp. PS2Canimalfood6. The sequence goes on along the minus strand of NZ_JBLUXC010000010.1, from coordinate 71,449 downwards.
CCCCTTCTGCAGCAAGCGCTGCCAGCTGATCGACCTCGGCGAGTGGGCGGATGAACAGAAGCGCATCCCGGGCGAGATCAACCCGGATCTGCTGCCCGATTCGGAACAGGGCGATCCCTGGCAATAAACACTTCACGATCAAAAAAGGGCCCTCAGGCCCTTTTTCGTTGGTATCGATTCCCTTTCAGGCAAGCGAGGCCTGCAACCGCGCGACGATGGGGCCGTTGGCATCCGGGAAGCGGTATTCGTGCAGCGAGGCCAGTGGCACCCAGCGACACTCCTGCCCCTCCTTGCCAAAGGGCTCGCCGTGGAAGCGGGTCACCTTCCAGATATCCAGCAAGACCTGCTTGTCGGGGTAATCGTGGTGCAGCTCCATGAAGGGGGCACAATCCTGCACCCGGATCCCGATCTCTTCCCACAATTCCCTGTCCAGCGCGGTGAGCAGATCCTCCCCCGACTCCACCTTGCCACCAGGAAACTCCCAGCGATCCCCCTGATGGCGATCGGCTGAGCGTTTGGCGATGAAGATATCGCCCCGTTCGTTCTCGATGACGCCCACCGCCACCCAGATCCGTTTCTTCTGTTCCATCATTGTCCTCAGCGTAAACACGGCAAACGGGCGATCCAGGGGGCAAGCCGAATGGCCTGCCGATCCCCCCGGGCCCTGAAGAGATCCTGCCCGACATGCTCATTGCCCGGCGGCGCAACCTGCGGCCAGGGCACCGCACCGGGCGGAGTGAAACAACGATCGTGTACCCGCGCGCTCTGGCGCAGATAGCGCCATAAACAGTCTCGCAAGAACCACTGGTCGATGTTCGGTGTTTCCATGGTACTGGGCTGATAGCTCGCCATCAGCGGCGCAAGGGGAGGCAGCACACCGGCCACACCGCCCCACATGCCGGCCAGCACCAGATCGGTGTGGCTCCACCAGTCACGCATGATATGGAACCAGCGCCCCGATGCAAGCCAGTCATCGACCGCCAGCCGCTCCCGCAGATTCATCACGGAGTCCGCATCGCGCACAAGAAAGCGCCCCACGCCGGGATCATTGGCGACCTGGAAGCGCCAGCAGAGGCGCTGACGCTGGGATTGGCCATCGGGCTGCACCTTTATCTCGGCGCCATGTTCCTGCAGGCAGGCCAGAAACCCCTGAGGGACACTGCCATCCACATAGAAGCGCACCCGCCAGCCAGGATAGAGGTAAGCTGCGGCCAGCACATTGTCGAGCGCTCCCCGCAAATAGCGAGGCTGTGCTCCCCACAAGGAGAAGGCGATGACTGCCTGCTTCTCCCCCTGCTCCGCGAGCCAGTCATCCGGCCCCTCTATCGGCAGCACCCACCCTGCGACAGGCTGCGAGACGGCCTCATCCTTGAGAGTCAGGGCACGGGTTCCCGCTTGTGCCGCTTCTTCATGGCGTCCTAGCTTGGCAAGGGAAGTGCAAAGCCCGTCATGGACCAGATAATCATCCGGCTCGCGCCGCACCAGTTCGACCAGGTGCATCACGGCCCGCTCATGTTGATCGGAGCGCGAGAGGCAGACACAGAGATTGCGCAGCACCTCAGTGTTATCGGGCGCGGATCGGTACGCCAGCGTCAGCACCTGGGCCGCCGAGGCGGGATCGCCGGACAAAAAGAGGTAATAGGCAAACTGCAGTTGCAGGGGAACAGATTTGTTCGTCTCTGCGTTCAGCCTGCTCAGCACACAACGGATCGCCTCCTGGCGTCTCTCCTGCAGCCAGTGCCCATGTGCCTCCCCATCCCATCCCGCCGGCAATCTGCTCATCGTCCCCTCCTTGGTCCGAAAATGAATACACCGCCCGAAGGCGGTGTATTCATCATGGCAGGGTGTCAGGTCAGCTGACCGTGACAGTGCTTGTATTTTTTACCCGAACCACAGGGGCAGGGATCGTTGCGCCCGATCTTCTGCTCGTCGCGCACGAAGGTGGTATGGCCCTCGGCCCCACCCGTATCCTCGTCAGCCAGCTGGTTTTCGGCCGTGGCATGGGTGTAGGTACGAGGAGCGGCTTCGGCCTGCTGGCGCTGCTGCTCTTCCATCGCCTCCACATCCCGCTCCTGCACCTGTACCCGGCTCAGGATGCTGACCACGTCGCGCTTGAGGGTCTCCAGCATCTGGGTGAACAGATCGAAGGATTCGCGCTTGTACTCCTGCTTGGGGTTCTTCTGGGCGTAGCCGCGCAGATGGATGCCCTGGCGCAGGTGATCCATGGCCGCCAGGTGCTCCTTCCACAGACCATCCAGCGTTTGCAGCATCACCGCCTTCTCGAAGTTGCGCAGCACCTCCTTGCCGACCAGCTCTTCCTTGTGGGCATAGAGCTTGGTGGCTTCATCCAGGATACGTTCGCGCAGCTTCTCTTCATACAGCTTGTCGTCTTCCGCCAGCCACTGCTGCAGCGGCAGATCCAGGGCGAAATCGGACTTCAGACGCGCTTCCAGACCCGGCACGTCCCACATCTCTTCCAGGGACTGGGGCGGGATGTACTCGTCGATGATGGCGCCGTAGACGTCGTCACGGATGACGTGAATAGTCTCGGAGATGTCGTTGGTGTCCAGCAGTTCGTTGCGCTGCTCGTAGACCACCTTGCGCTGATCGTTGGCCACGTCGTCGAACTCGAGCAGGTTTTTACGGATGTCGAAGTTGCGACCTTCCACCTTGCGCTGGGCATTCTCGATGGCCTTGGTCACCCAGGGATGCTCGATGGCCTCGCCCTCTTCCATACCCAGCTTCTTCATCATGCCGGTCACGCGGTCGGAGGCGAAGATCCGCATCAGGGTATCTTCCATGGAGAGGTAGAAGCGGGAGGAACCCGGATCACCCTGACGACCGGAACGGCCGCGCAGCTGGTTGTCGATACGGCGGGATTCGTGACGCTCGGTACCGATGATGTGCAGGCCACCGGCCGCCAGTACTTCGTCATGACGCACCTGCCAGGCCGCTTTCAGCTCGGCAATCTGCTCGCTTGACGGGTTTTCCAGCTGGGCGATCTCCGCCTGCCAGTTGCCGCCCAGCACGATGTCGGTACCACGACCGGCCATGTTGGTGGCGATGGTGACGGCGCCGGTCTGGCCGGCCTGGGCGACGATCTCCGCTTCCATGGCATGGAACTTGGCGTTCAGTACCTTGTGCGGGATATTTTCCTTGGTCAGGATGCCGGAGAGCAGCTCGGAGTTCTCGATGGAGACGGTACCGACCAGCACGGGCTGGCCGCGCTTCACGCACTCGCGGATGTCCTGCACGATGGCCGCGTATTTCTCCTGGGCGGTCAGGTAGACGAGATCGCCCATGTCTTTGCGCACCATCGGCTTGTTGGTCGGAATGACCACGGTATCCAGGCCATAGATCTGCTGGAATTCAAAGGCTTCGGTATCCGCAGTACCGGTCATGCCTGCCAGCTTGTCGTACAGACGGAAGTAGTTCTGGAAGGTGATGGAGGCCAGGGTCTGGTTCTCGTTCTGGATCTTGACCCCTTCCTTCGCCTCGACCGCCTGGTGCAGACCGTCTGACCAGCGACGACCCGGCATGGTGCGGCCGGTGTGCTCGTCGACGATGACGATCTCGTCTTTCTGGACGATATAGTCGACGTTGCGCTCGAACAGGGTGTGTGCGCGCAGGCCGGCATTGACGTGATGCAGCAGGCTGATATTGGTGGCGGAGAACAGGGAGTCATCCTCGGCCAGCAGTCCCTCTTTCTTGAGCAGCTCTTCCACGAAGATCTGGCCGTTTTCGGTCAGCAGCGCCTGGCGGTTCTTCTCGTCCACCGTGTAGTGGCCGTCGCCGGTGTACTCCTCGGAGTCTTCCTTGTCCTGCTTGACCAGCAGCGGGATCAACTTGTTGATCTGGGTGTACATGGCGGAGCTGTCTTCCGCCGGACCGGAGATGATGAGCGGGGTGCGGGCTTCATCGATGAGCACCGAATCCACCTCATCCACCAGCGCGTAGTTGAGCGGACGCTGTACGCGCTGTTCCGGCGAGAATGCCATGTTGTCGCGCAGGTAGTCGAAACCGAATTCGTTGTTGGTACCGTAGGTGATGTCGGCAGCGTAGGCATCGCGCTTCTGGGACGCATCCATGCCGGGCACGTTGCAGTCCACCGTCATGCCGAGGAAGGCGAACAGCGGGCGGTTGGCTTCCGCATCACGCTTGGCCAGATAGTCGTTCACCGTCACGACGTGCACACCGCGGCCGGTCAGAGCGTTCAGGTAGGCTGGCAGCGTGGCCGTCAGGGTTTTACCTTCACCTGTCTTCATTTCGGCGATGCGGTTGGAGTTCAGCACCATGCCGCCGATCAGCTGGACGTCGAAGTGACGCATGCCGAACACACGGCGGGAGGCTTCACGGACGGTGGCGAACGCCTCCGGCAGCAACTGCTCCAGTGTTTCGCCCTGCTCCAGACGTTGACGGTACTCGGCGGTCTTCGCCTGCAGTTCCTGATCGGACAGTGCCTCGAACTGAGGCTCCATCGCATTGATTTGTTTTACAATTTTGCGCAAAGCCTTGAGCGTTCTGTCATTCCGGCTGCCGATAATCTTGGTGAGCAGTGTGCTAATCATGGGTACCAACTGTTTTGGTTATATAAGCGTTCCGTCACTGGAACCTGAAGAAAAAACCTAACCCCGTCTGGCATTCAGAAAGCGCGCGGGGTTGACCTGACGACCATCTTTCAACACTTCGTAATGCAAATGAACTCCGGTTGCACGACCGGTTCGCCCCATCAGGGCAATCTTCTGGCCCTCATCGACCAGGGTGCCCACATCCACCAGCAACTTGGAATTGTGGGCATAGCGGGTGACCAGACCATTGCCATGGTCAATCTCCACCATGTTGCCAAACTCCGGATGGCGCCCTGCCCAGCTGACAATCCCCTTGCCTGTCGCCAGGATGGGGGTGCCGGGCCTGCCGCGGAAATCCACCCCTTTGTGCATCTTGGCGCGACCGTTGAAGGGATCGACCCGCCCACCGAAGCCGGAGGAGATCCAGACACGCTCCTGCTTGACCGGTGAGCCGGGGATGAAACCCGCATCGGTGATATGGTGGTTCATGATGAAGGATTCAAGTACCGACAGCTGTTCTTCGCGGCTGCTGAGCTGACGGCTGAGGTGTTCCATGGAATCTTGCAGTTCACCCAGGCTGACTTCCAGGTCTGCATCGTAGGAAGGGCCGCCCATCGGGGGCAGCTCCTTGAAGTTGAACTCCTCGGGATCGAGGTCCGCCTTCTCGGTCAGGCGCTCGCCGAGGGCGTTGAGGCGACCAAGTTGTCCCTGCATGGTGCCCACCTGGGCGGCCAGCATGGCAAGCTGTTCGCGGGCTTCATCGGCCCCTTGCGTGGATTTTTGCTGCTGCGCCAGGGTCAGCGCCACTTCCAGCGCCTCCATTTTCTGCTGCCAGCTCTGCCAGAGCCAGCCGCCCCCCAAGGCCAATACAGTGAAGAGAATACCGCCGACCCAAGCCAGACGTTGTTTGGGTAAGTGCAACCTGCGGCGCTGCTTACCGTGGAGGATCAGGGTAATACTCATAGAAATCTGTCTTCTCGGTCAGGTGAGGCCAAGGGCCTGCACGGGCAATAAAACCGGGAGATAATCGGTATTAAAGGATGGAATAAACAAATGACAGGACGTCGGTGCGGAGAGATGACCGACGTCCTGTTGCACAGCTATCAGGCCAGAACCAGACCGTTGTCGTAGTAAGCGATAGGCGCTTTGTCGCCCTCACCCTCGAAGGTCACCAGTTCCCAGGCCTCCTGCTGGGCCAGCAGGGCACGCAGCAGCTTGTTGTTCAGGGCATGGCCCGTCTTGTAGGCACGGAATTCACCGATGATACTGCGATTGCACATGTACAGATCGCCGATGGCATCCAGCATCTTGTGCTTCACGAACTCGTCTTCGTAGCGCAGACCATCTTCGTTCAGCACCCGGTAGTCATCCAGCACCACGGCGTTTTCCAGGCTGCCGCCCAGTGCCAGGTTCTGGGAACGCAGGTACTCGATATCACGCATGAAGCCGAAGGTACGGGCACGGCTGATCTCTTTCACGAAGGAGCTGCCGGAGAAGTCCAGCACGCAACGCTGGTTGCGGCCTTCAAACACCGGATGTTGGAAATCGATCTCGAGATCCATCTTGAAGCCGTTGCGATAGGGGTGGAATTCCGCCCACTTGTCGCCGTCTTCAACCCGGATGCTCTGCTTGATCCGCACGAACTGCTTGGGCGCGTTCTGTTCACGAATACCCACTTCCTGCAGCAGATAGATGAACGGATGCGCACTGCCGTCCATTACCGGGATCTCGGGGGCATCAACCTCGACATAGAGGTTGTCGATCCCCATCCCGGCCAGAGCGGCAGACAGATGTTCGATGGTCGACACGCGAACACCGGCTTCGTTCACCAGAGCGGTACAAAGCACAGTATCACGCACCTGATCGGCGTTGGCTGGCAGCGCGACCACAGGATTCAGATCGGTACGCAAGTAAACGATCCCTGTGTTAACAGGCGCCGGACGGAACGTCATAGTGACTTTCCGGCCCGAATGCAGGCCCACACCGGTGGCCTGGACACTCGTTTTCAAGGTTCTTTGTCTAATCATGGGCGTATCCGCTTTAACAGCTCAAATTCCTGACCAGATGGTCGTTGCCGGGCCATCTTAGCACAATCCTTAAGCAACAAACAAACCAGAGCCATCAGAGGCTTAGTCTGCCTGCTTGCGCAGGAACGCAGGAATATCGAGATAATCCGGTTCGCGACGAGCTTGCGGCTCGGCGTTCACCACCTTGGCCGGGGCCTCTTCCATCACGCGAGACTGCAGGGCTTCGCTGATCAGGGGCTGACGGGCCGGACGCTCTTGAACCATGTTGTTCTTGACCAGGGTGATGTCGGGCTTGCGCTCGGCACCGATACCGGTCGCTACTACGGTAACGCGCAGTTCGTCGTGCATTTCCGGGTCGATTACGGTACCCACCACCACGGTGGCGTTCTCGGACGCGAAGGCCTTGACCGCGTTACCCACGGTCTCGAACTCTTCGATGGTCATGTCCATGCCGGCAGTGATGTTGACCAGGATGCCGCGGGCACCGGCCAGATCCACATCTTCCAGCAGCGGGCTGGAGATGGCCTTCTCGGCCGCTTCTTCGGCACGGTCGTCACCGGAGGCGGAGCCGGTACCCATCATGGCGGTACCCATCTCGCGCATCACGGTACGCACGTCCGCGAAGTCGACGTTGATGAGGCCCGGGCGGGTGATCAGCTCGGCGATGCCCTGTACTGCACCCAGCAGCACGTCGTTGGCCGCCTTGAAGGCGTCCAGCAGGGAGATGCCGCGACCCAGCACCTTCAGCAACTTATCGTTGGGGATGGTGATCAGGGAGTCGACGTTCTTGGAGAGCTCTTCGATGCCGTGAGCGGCGAAGCCCATCCGCTTCTTCCCTTCGAAGGAGAACGGCTTGGTCACGACGGCAACGGTCAGGATACCCATCTCGCGGGCCACTTCGGCCACGATCGGTGCAGCACCTGTACCAGTACCACCACCCATGCCGGCAGCGATGAACACCATGTCGGAACCGGTCAGCAGCTCGCGCAGCGCTTCCCTGTCTTCCATGGCGGCGTCACGACCCACTTCCGGGTTGGCCCCGGCACCCAGCCCCTTGGTGATGCCACCGCCGATCTGCAAGGTGGTATTGGCACTGGAGTTGCGCAGTGCCTGGGCGTCGGTGTTCACGGTGATGAACTCGACACCTTCGATGTTTTGACGAACCATGTGCTCGACTGCGTTGCCGCCGCCGCCACCCACACCTATCACCTTGATGACGGCTTCGTCAGTGTGGCTATCCATAAATTCAAACATGTTGTCTCTCCGCTTTATTTGCCTGACTCAGCAAAATCTTTAGAACTCGCCACGCAACCAGTTGCTGACCCGTTTGACCAGCCCACCTACGCTTGCCTTGGCGGCATATTCCTTGTTACTGCCGGTGGATTGGTTGGTGCGGCCGTACTGCAACAACCCGACCGCAGTCGAGTACACCGGTGCCTGTACGTAGTCACTCAATCCCCGGATATTCATGGGCTCGCCTACCCGGACCTGGCTCTGGAAGATCTGCTCTGCGCACTCCACAATGCCTTCGATCTGGGCCGCGCCACCGGTCAAGACCACACCGGCGGCCAGCTGATGCTTGACCCCCTGTGCCTTCAATTCGCTCTGCACCCGCACCAGCTCATCATTCACCATGGAGAGCAACTCGGTGTAACGGGGTTCAATCACTTCCGCCAGTGTCTGCCGTTGCAGGCTGCGCGCCGGGCGACCGCCGACACTGGGCACTTCGATATTGTCTTCCTTGCTGACCAGGCGGCCGAGGGCGCAGCCGTAGCGCACCTTGATCGCTTCCGCATCCAGCGGCGGCGTGCCGAAGGCATAGGCGATGTCGCTGGTCACCGTGCTGCCCGCATAGGGAATCACCTTGGTGTGACGCAGGGCACCGCCGGTAAAGAGCGACATGTCCATGGTGCCGCCACCGATGTCCACCACGCAGACACCCAGCTCCTTCTCGTCTTCGGTCAGCACGGCGTAGCTGGAGGCCAGGGCGGAGAAGATCAGCTGATCCACCCGCAGACCCACCTTCTCCACACACTTCTCGATGTTGCGCGCCATGTCGTTGTGGCAGGTGATGAGATGCACCTTGGCTGCCATCCGCACGCCGGAGAGGCCGACCGGGTTCTTGATCCCTTCCTGATAGTCGATGGCGAACTCCTGGGGCAGCACGTGCAGCACCCGGAGCTCGTCAGACAACCGCACCGACTTGGCGGTGTGGATGACGTTGTCCACATCCTCCTGGGTCACCTCTTCGTCGGAGATGGGCACCATGCCGGTCTCGTTGCGGCAATCGATGTGCTTGCCGGACAGCCCCAGATAGACGGAACTGATCTGGCAGTCTGCCATCATCTCGGCCTCTTCCACCGCGCGGCGCAGGGACTTGACCACGGAGTCGAGGTCATTGACCCCGCCCTTCTCCATCCCGCGAGAAGCGTGGCTGCCCATGCCGATGACATTGAGTTCGCCATCAGGCAATACTTCGCCAACCAGTACCGCCACCTTGGTCGTGCCGATATCCAGTCCGACAATCAAATTTCTATCTGCGGTGTTGGTCATTCACTTTCTCTTCGCTTTTCTTCCAGCCAACTGCCATCCCGGTGTCGTATCGAAGATCCACGTAAGCAACCCGCTCACGGGGCTCGATGACGGGAAAGGCATCGATAAACCGCTGCAGACGAAGCGCGATATCCGAGCGCCCCACAAACAGCTGAATGTTGCCATCCAGGGTCAGTTCCCAGGCATGGCGGGGGGTCAGATTCACCCCCAGCAACTTGTATCCCTTGGCCGCCAGCAGCGTTTCGTACTGATGGCTGGCTTCCAGCACCTTGGCGGCCTGATCATCGGGCCCGGACAACTGCATCAGGGGCTTCTTCACCCTGTCCGGGGCACTGAATACCTCACCCTTGGTGTTGACGAAGCGGTTGCCGTTCCAGCGAGCCGCCACATCCTGTTCCGTGAGATAGACCTTGATCTTGTTCGGCCACTTCTTTCGTACCGAGACCTGGGCCACCCAGGGCAGAGCGTTCAGACGCGCCTGCAATTCGTTCACATCCAGCTCGAAGAAGTTGCGAAGTTCGGCACCATCCAGCACGGCAGCACGCAACTCATCGGCCTTCAAATATTCGTGTTGCCCCTGCAGCAACAGCTCGCTCATGGGCAACCGACTGGCATCCGTCAGCCAGTCTTTAACATCCAGCGCAGTCTGGTAGAGCCCCCACATGACCAGGATGAAAAATGCCACCCCGGCGATGAAGCCCCCCTTGGTGCGCCCTTGTGCCCTTGCCTCCACCCGATCGATCCCCGTAAAACGCGCCATGCCGGCCACTTGCAGACCGGTTCGCCATTATATAGGCCTCGGCTTGGCGGTCAAAATACTCATTGGGCCCTCAGGCACCGGATTTCATGCTATCCACGCTCAATTTCATCTCGCCGAGACGACGGGCCAGCGCACCGACGTTACCCGCCCCCTGGGTCAATACCAGATCCCCCTCGCCAATCAGGTCGGCCAGCACCGCGGGCACATCGTCCGGCGTTGCGACAAAGATGGGCTCCAGGGTGCCGCGGGAGCGGATGGAACGGCACAAGGCACGGCCATCGGCACCGGGAATGGGCTCCTCACCGGCGGCATAGACCTCCAGCATCACCAGCACGTCCACCTTGGAAAGCACATCCGCGAAATCTTCGTAGAGATCCCGGGTCCGGCTGTAGCGGTGCGGCTGGAACACCATCACCAGCCGCTTCTCGGGCCAGCCGGCGCGAGCGGCGTTGATGGTCACCTTCACTTCGCTCGGGTGATGACCGTAATCGTCCACCAGCATGGCCTTGCCACGGCCGGTTTCAAACTCGCCATATTGCTGGAAGCGGCGCCCCACCCCTTCAAACTTGGAAAGTGCCTGGATGATGGCCTCGTCGCCGATGCCGTCTTCGGTTGCCACCGCAATGGCGGCGGCGGCGTTGAGGGCGTTGTGGATGCCCGGCAGATTCAGGGTCACCTCCAGCTCACCCGCCCCTGCACGGCGCACCCGGAAGCGGCTGCGATTGCTGGTCTGCACGAAGTCCAGCACCTGCACATCGGCATCATCGCTCAGACCGTAGGTGAGGGTGGGACGGGCGATCTCCGGCAGCATGGCGCGGATCACGGGGTCATCCACGCACACCACGGCCAGGCCGTAGAACGGCAGGTTGTGCAGGAAATCGATGAAGGTGGCCTTCAACCTGGAGAAATCGCCACCATAGGTGTCCATGTGATCCGCTTCGATATTGGTCACGATGGAGACCATGGGTTGCAGATGCAGGAAGGAGGCGTCGCTCTCGTCCGCCTCGGCAATCAGATAACGGCTGCTGCCCAGGCGGGCATTGGTGCCGGCGCTGTTGAGCAGACCGCCGATGACGAAGGTGGGGTCGCGATCCGCCTCGGCATAGATGCTCGCCACCAGACTGGTGGTGGTGGTCTTGCCGTGGGTCCCAGCAATGGCGATGCCGTGACGGAAGCGCATCAGCTCCGCCAGCATTTCGGCGCGGCGCACCACGGGAATACGCAGCTCGCGGGCAGCCAGCAGCTCGGGGTTGTCCTGCTTGATGGCGGTGGAAACCACCACCACGCTGGCACCGTCCACATGCTCGGCACTGTGACCGACAAAGATGTGTGCGCCCAAAGAGGCCAGGCGTTCAGTCACCCCGTTGCGGGCCAGATCCGAGCCGGTCACCTGATACCCTTCATTGGCAAGCACTTCCGCAATACCGCCCATACCGGCGCCACCGATGCCGATGAAGTGGATGCGACGCACGCGGCGCATTTCGGGGATAACGGTACGCAGTTTTGCCAGTTCAACCTTGGTCATAGTTCTTTCTCAATTCGCGGCCACAGGCCATTTTCATTCGGCGACACATGTATTCGAGGAGCGGGTGGGTGGCTTTGGCCAGCACCCCGTCCGTCAATCTCGTTCGACTCACCCTGTCGCGAGCCGTTTGCACTCATCGGCAACCCGTTCGGCGGCATCGATGATGGCGACCCGGCGCGCGGCCTGGGCCATGTTAAACAGGGTTTCCCTGCGCCCGGCGAGCCAGGAGAGGCGCGACGCTAGAGTGGCCGGCGTCAGCTCGGACTGGGGCAGGAACTCGGCCGCACCGCCGTCGACCAGGGTCAGGGCGTTGCGGGTCTGGTGATCGTCCACCGCATGGGGCAGGGGCACGAAGATGGCGGCCACACCGGCGGCGGCCACTTCGGAGACGGTCAATGCGCCGGCGCGGCACACCACCAGGTCCGCCCAGGCATAGGCATCCGCCATGTCCTTGATAAATTCACTCACCTCGGCCTCGACCCCCAGCCCGGCATAGGAAGCAGCCACGGCCTCCTCGTTGCCCTTGCCGCATTGGTGACGCACCTCGATGGGCACACCGGCAGCTGCAACCGCAGGAGGCACCTGCTCGTTGAGGACCCGGGCCCCCAGGCTGCCACCAACCACAAGCAGGCGCAGAGGATCGCTGCTGCTGCGCAGTTGGGGATCCGGCAGCGCCACCACCTCGGGGCGCACCGGGTTGCCCACCACTGCGGTACGGGCATTGGGGGCGAAGGCACCCGGGAAGGCCATCAGTACCCGCCTGGCGATACGGGCCAGCAGCTTGTTGGTCAGGCCGGCGGCGGCATTCTGCTCGTGCAGCAGCAGCGGAATGCCGGACAGCCAGGCGGCCACGCCACCCGGGCCGGAGGCGAAGCCCCCCATGCCCAGCACCACATCGGGCTGGATGGTCTTGAGCACCTGGCGGGCCTGCAGCACGGATTTGATGACACGGTAGGGCGCCGCGAGCAGACGCTTGATGCCGTTGCCACGCACCCCCTGGATGTCAATGAAGGAGATGGGATAACCATGGGCAGGCACCAGCTCCGCCTCCATCCGGTCGGCAGTGCCGAGCCAGTGGATGGTCCAGCCCTGGGCCTTGAGGCGATCGGCGACGGCCAGGCCGGGGAACACATGGCCCCCGGTACCACCCGCCATCACCAGTAACGTCTTGCTCACGCAACCTCCCGCACGCGCGCCTGGGCACTTGCCTGGCGCAACTCGAAATCGATACGAATCAACATGCTCACCGCCACCATCATGATGATGAGACTGGAGCCGCCATAACTGACCAGTGGCAGGGTCAGCCCCTTGGTAGGCATCATGCCGCTGGCGGCACCGACGTTGACGAAAGTCTGGAAGCTGAACCAGATGCCGATGCCGATGGCCAGATAACCTTCATAGAGCCGCTCGGCCACCAGCGCCTGGTGACCCAGCTTGAGCGCCTTCACCGCCAGCGCAAAAATCAGGAAGAGTGCGCCAAGCACCCCCACGTAGCCCAGCTCTTCGCCCAGAATGGCGAACACGAAGTCGGTGTGGGCCTCCGGCAGGTACTCCATCTTCTGGATGGAGTTGCCGAGCCCCTCGCCAAACCAGCTCCCCCGACCAAAGGCCATCAGGGACTGGGTCAGCTGATAGCCGCTGCCAAAGGGATCGGCCCAGGGGTCGAGGAAGGAGGTCACCCGCCGCATCCGGTAGGGCTCCGCGATGATCAGGGTCACCACGGCGCTCACACCCACCAGGATGAGACCGATGAACTGCACCAGCCGGGCACCGGCCAGGAACAGCATGCCGAGGGAGGTGACGAACATCACCACCACTGACCCGAGATCCGGCTGGGCCAGCAGCAGGATGGCCACCACGAACAGCACCGCCATGGGTTTCATGAAGCCGATGAAGCGCTCGCGCACCTCGCTTTGACGGCGCACCAGATAACCCGCCAGATAGACGAACAGCGCCAGCTTGCCGAACTCGGCCGGCTGCAAGTTGAAGGGGCCCAGCGGCAGCCAGCGTACCGAACCGTTGACGCTGCGCCCCACCAGCAACACCATCACCAGCAACACGATGGCCAGCAACAACATGGGGCCGTTGTAGTGCTGCCAGCGTGCCATGGGCACCTGCAACACGAACCAGGAGATACCCAGCGCCATCACCAGGAACATGCCGTGGCGCTTCACGAACATGAAGGGATCGTTGTTGATGGCGATCCCCTCAGGAATGGAAGCGGACGCCACTATTACCAGCCCGACGCCCATCAGGGCGAGGGCCAGTACCACCAGTTGCCGATCATAAAGACCGGCGGGGCGTACCGGTAGCAACCAGCGCTGTAAGAATCCCGCAACCACGCGCAGGGCGTTCATAAGCCCATCACCAGTTCGGTGAAGCGATCGCCGCGCGCTTCAAAGGATTTGAACTGATCCAGGCTCGCGCAGGCCGGCGCCAGCAGCACCCAGTCACCAGGCCTGGCGTCGGCCGCCGCCTTGGCGACAGCAGCGTCAAGATCGGCAACCCGCTCGGTCTGTTCGCCCAGGGCCAGCAGCACCTCGGCATCCTGACCAAAACAGTACATGTGATCGATCTGGCTGCCGAGCAGCGCCTGCACCGGGCCGAAGTCCTGCCCCTTGCCCTGGCCACCGGCCAGCAGCAGCAGGCGGCCCTTGACCGCTTCACGCACCCCGGCCACGGCGGCCAGGGTCGCCCCCACGTTGGTGGCCTTGGAGTCGTTGATCCAGCGCACCCCATTTACCTCACGCACGAAGCGGGCACGGTGAGGCAGGCCTTCAAAGCGGCGCAGCACGGCAAGTTGTGCCTCGCGGGGAATGCCCACCGCATCGCACAGGGCCATGGCCGCCAGGGCATTGGCCTGGTTGTGGGCACCCACTATCTTCATCTCGTCCACCGCCAGGAGCGGCTCACCGTGCAAGGTCAGCCAGTGACGGCCCTCCAGCTCGCAGCGACCGTAGCCGTTGCAGTCGAGGCCGAAACTCTGCCACACCTGACCCACATCGGGCAGGGTCTGGGGATCGTCGCGATTGATCAGGATGTGCTGGGAGTACTGATGGATCTCCATCTTGGCGGCGCGGTAATCCGCCATGCCGGTATAGCGATCCATATGATCTTCACTGAGGTTCAAGACCACGGAGGCGGCGGCCCGCAGGCTGTAGGTGGTCTCCAGCTGGAAGCTGGAGAGCTCCAGCACGCAGAGATCCATGGGCTGCTTGAGGAGCGACAGCGCCGGGGTGCCGATATTGCCCCCCACACCGACCTTGAGTCCCGCCTCGGCGATCATCTCACCCACCAGGGTGGTGACCGTGCTCTTGCCGTTGGAGCCGGTGATGGCGATGACGGGCGTCTGGGTTTCACGCACGAACAGTTCGATGTCACCGACGATGCGCACCCCGAACTCGGCGGCGGCCTTCAACTCCGGAGTCGCCAGGGCGATGCCCGGGCTCGCCACTATCATGTGCGCCTGCTTGAGCCGCTCAGCGTCCAACCCGTGGATGAGCTCCACCTCGGGGGGAAGCTCGTCCTTGCCCGGCGGGTTGGCACGGGTGTCCATCACCAGCGGCGTGACGCCGCGGTCGAGGAAGTAATCGACGCAGGAGAGTCCGGTTTTGCCGAGTCCGATGATGATGACCATGGCTTACCTCACCTTCAGGGTGGCGAGGCCAAGCAGCACCAGCATGAGGGTGATGATCCAGAAGCGCACGATGACACGCGGCTCCGGCCAGCCCTTCTTCTCATAGTGGTGATGGATGGGGGCCATGCGGAAGATCCGCACGCCGCGCAGTTTGTAGGATCCGACCTGCAGGATCACCGAGACGGTCTCCATCACGAAGACGCCCCCCATGATCACCAGCAGGAACTCCTGGCGCACCAGCACCGCGATGGTACCGAGCGCGCCGCCCAGGGCCAGGGAACCCACGTCCCCCATGAAGACCTGGGCCGGGTAGGTGTTGAACCAGAGGAAGCCCAGGCCCGCGCCCACGATGGCGGTACAGACGATCACCAGTTCGGAGGTGTAGGGCACGTAGGGAATGTGCAGGTAGTTCGCGAAGTTGACGTTGCCGGTCGCCCAGGCGATCAGGGCGAAGCCCCCCGCCACCATCACGGTGGGCATGATGGCGAGGCCATCCAGACCATCGGTCAGGTTGACCGCGTTGGAGGTGCCGACGATGACGAAGTAGGTCAGCAGGATGAACATCAGGCCGAGCTGGGGCATCACGTCCTTGAGGAAGGGCACCACCAGCTGGGTTTGGCCATCGTGGGTGGCCGTGGCGTAGAGGAAGACCGCCACACCCAGCGCGACCGCGGACTGCCAGAAGTACTTCCAGCGGGCGATGAGGCCGTCGGTGTTCTTGCGCACCACCTTGAGATAGTCATCGGCAAAACCGATGGCGCCATAGGCCCCCAGCACGAACAGCACCAGCCAGACATAGGGATTGTCGAGGCGGCACCAGAGCAGCACAGAAGTGAAGATGGCGGCAATGATCATCAGGCCGCCCATGGTCGGGGTGCCCTTCTTGCTGAGGTGGGACTCGGGACCGTCGTTGCGGATCACCTGGCCGAACTTCATGATCTGCAGGCGACGGATGAGGCGCGGCCCCATCCAGAGCTCCACCACCAGACCGGTGATGATCGACAAGATGGCGCGAAACGTCAGGTAGGAGAAGACGTTGAAGAAGGTGAAGTGCGGGGTGAGCAGTTCCGCCAGCCAGACTAGCATGTGGCTGACTCCTGATGGCCCTTGACCATCTCGACGATATCTTCCATGTGGGAGCCGCGGGCACCCTTGACCAAGATCGCGATTTCTTGATGTGTATTTATCATTTGCGCAAGCACTTCAAACAACGACGCCTTGTTATCGAAATGTCGGCCAGCCGCGGCATCTGCGGTGTGGCGACTCTGTTCCCCTACGGTCAGCACGGCATCGAGGCCCTGCTCACGGGCGTGGTGTCCGACCCGGGCATGCTGCGCGGCGGACTCCTCACCCAACTCTTTCATGTCACCGAATACCAGCACCTTGTAGCCGTTCATGGCGGTCAGGGCATCGATACCCGCCAGCACGGACTCCACGCTGGCGTTGTAGGTGTCATCCACCAGAGTGAGGCCACCCCAGCGTTGCACGCAGAAACGGCCCTTGACCGGCGCCATCTGCTCCAGCCCCGCCTTGACGGACGCAAGCAATGCGCCCAGGGCCAGGGTACCGGCGGCAGCAGCCAGGGCGTTGGCCACGTTGTGGCGACCCGGAATGGCCAGGGTCAGATTCACCTCTCCCAGGGGCGTCACCATCACGAACCCGGCACAACCCTGCTCGTTGAGCACGATGTCGCGGGCGTGGAACGGCTGACGCTGATCCTCAAGGGAGAAGGCGCAGTGGATGCCCTTTTCACGCCACTTCGGCCAGAACTCGTTGTCGGCATTGACGATGGCGGTGCCGCCCTCGCCTAACCCTTCGAAGATTTCGCTCTTGGCATGGAACACCCCTTCCAGGGAGCCAAAGCCTTCCAGGTGCGCGGCAGCGACGTTGTTGATGATGGCGGCGTCGGGTCTGGCGAGCGACGTGGTCCAGGCGATCTCGCCCGGGTGGTTAGCTCCCAGCTCCATCACCGCGAACTGGTGTTGCGGCTCGAGGCGCAGCAGGGTCAGCGGCACCCCCACCTCGTTGTTGAAGTTGCCGGCGGTGGCCAGCACCTCCCCTTCACAACGCAGGATGGCCGTCGCCATCTCCTTCACCGTGGTTTTGCCACAGCTGCCGGTGATGGCGAGGACTTTCGGATTGATGCGCTCGCGCACCAGCCTGCCCAGACGTCCAAGCGCCTTGAGGGTGTCGCCCACCACCAGTTGTGGAATGGCCAGCGGCAATTCGCGCTCCACCAGCAGGGCACTGGCGCCGGCGGCAACCGCCTGGTCGCAGAAATCGTGGGCGTCGAAACGCTCGCCGCGCAGGGCCACGAACAGCGCCCCCGCGCCCAGGGTACGGGTGTCGGTGCTGACCGCCGTGATCTCATGGTCGCCCCCGATCAGACTGGCATCGAGCACCTGCGCCAGGTCGGCAAGCCTGAGGGTCATCATTTGAATGACTCCATTAATGTGTGCAAGGCGGCTGCGACGGTTTCCCGATCGCTGTAGTGCCGCTTGTCGGTTCCAATGATCTGATAATCCTCGTGGCCTTTGCCGGCCACCAGGATGATGTCCTCTTTGCTCGCTTGACTCAGTGCCAGCTGGATTGCCTTGGTCCTGTCGTGCTCAATCTGCACGGCGCCGGGATCGCGAAGACCCGCCACCATGTCGGCCATGATCCGGGCCGGCTCCTCGGTACGGGGATTGTCGTCGGTCAGGATCACGCAGTCCGCATGCAGCTCCGCCATGGCAGCCATCATGGGACGCTTGCCGCGATCCCTGTCGCCGCCGCATCCCACTAGGCACCAGAGCCGACCGTGACAGTGCACCCGCAGGGCCTGCAATGCCTTCTCCAGCGCATCCGGGGTGTGGGCGTAATCGACCACGGCGAGCGGCGCATCACCACCGCCGAAGCACTCCATGCGACCGGTCACCGGTTGCAGTCTGGGAGCCGTCGCCAGCAGGTCATCGAAGTCGTAGCCGAGCACCAGCATGGCGCCCATGGCGCCCAGCACGTTGCTGACGTTGAAGCGGCCGAGCAAGGGGGCGGATAATACACCATTCCCCCAGCTGGAGTTAATGCGCGTATCAAAACCTTGTTGGTGGAAATGGGGATCCTGCGCCGTCAGTTGTCGTCCGGCATGGTTTTCAATCGGACCATGAACCCCGAAGGCCACCGCACCGGGATAGGTCGCCAGCCATTGCCGTCCCAGATGGTCATCGGCGTTGATGACGGCGCAAGGCTCATCCACCAGCTTCAGCAGCTCCTCCTTGGCGGCGGCATAGGCCTCCATGGTGCCGTGATAGTCCAGATGATCCCGACTCAGGTTGGTGAAGACTGCCGAGGCAAACGGCAGGGCCGCCACGCGATGCTGCACCAGACCGTGGCTGGAGACCTCCATCGCCACCAGATCAGCCCCCTGCTGCTGCAAGGCGGCCAGATTGGCCTGCACCTGGACCGCGCTGCCCGTGGTGTTCTCTGCTTCGATGAGCTCGCCAAACAGACCGTTGCCTATGGTGCCCATGACCCCGGCCTTGCCCCCCAGCAGGGTGCGCCAGTTGGCCACCAGCAGGGCCGTGGTGCTTTTGCCGTTGGTGCCCGTGATGCCCACCAGTTGCAGCTTTTGCGCAGGGTGACCGTAGAAATGACCGGCCAGCTCGGAGAGGCGAGCGGGAAGATCCCTCATGCCGATGCAGGGGATCTGGGTCGCCGGAGGGACGAATTCTCCGTCCTCCTCAAACAGCACGGCGGTCGCTCCCTGAGCCACCGCCTGTTCGATGAAGCGCCTGCCATCCACCTGATGGCCACGAATCGCCACGAAGAGCGAGCCGGGACCGACCCGCCGGCTGTCGAGCTGGAGATCGGTGAGGGAAAGCGCTGGGGCATCGATGCCGAAGCGGCTCATCAGTTGATCAAGTGTGCGGGGCGGCATGGGAAGCCTCCGAAAATGCGGGAATGCGGGCGCTCGTACACGCCATGGAAAACGCCCCGACAGCAGCGGGGTCGATGGAAAAAGCCGGATGCCCGTCAAGTACGCGGTGCGCCATTGTTGGCCTCCGTGCGGGCAAGTTTGGCGGGTACCTCGGGCGGGATCGCATCGGGACGGATGTTGAAGAGCTGCAACACGCCTCCCATGGCCTCCGCAAAGGGCGGGGTCGCCACGGCACCGCCGTAGTAGGCATCCCCCTTGGGTTCGTTGATCACCACCACCATAACGAAACGGGGATTGCTGGCCGGTGCGAAACCGGCAAACCAGGCCATGTAGTCCTTGCCATAGCCCCCAGCCACGGCCACCTTGGCGGTACCACTCTTGCCACCGACCCGATAACCGGGGATCTGGGCCTTGGGAATGGCATTGCTGACCACGTACTCCAGCGCCTGCAACATGGCAGCGGCGTTGTTGTGATCGATGACCTGCTCACCCTTGGGCGGCTTGGTCACCTTGATGATGGAGAGCGGTACCCGCTTGCCCTTGTTGGCCAGGGTGGCGTAGGCGGAGGCCAGCTGCAGCGGGGTCACTCGCAGACCATAACCGAACGACAGGGTAGCTCGCTCGATGTCGGACCAGCGGCGACGCTGGGGCAGCATACCGCTGCTCTCCCCCATCAGGCCGCTGCCGGTGTCCATGCCGAAGCCCACCATGCTCAGGGTGTTGATCATCTCCTGGGCCGGCATCCGCAGCGCGATGCGCGACATGCCGATGTTGGAGGAGTAGCGCAGGATGTCGTACAGGTTGGTCGCCTTATGGATACTCACGTCACGGATCTGCTTGGCCCCGATGAAGAGGGGACCGCCCGGGATGAAGTCCTTCCAGCTGGTGACACCGGCTTGCAAGGCACTAAGCAAAATCAATGGCTTGACCGTGGAACCCGGCTCATAGGTATCGGTCACCACCCGGTTTCGCACTCGGAAACTCTGGTACTGGCCGCGGTTGTTCGGGTTGTAGGAGGGGGTGTTGACCATGGCGAGCACCTCGCCGGTCTTCACATCCAGCATCACCATGGAGCCGGAGGTCGCCTTGTTCTCGTCGGTGGCCCGTTTGAGGGCGCGATAGGCCAGCGCCTGCACCCGCTGATCGATGCTCAGTTGCAGATCGTTGGCGTGCTTGCCCTCTTTCACCAGGCCCAGGCGCTCGATGACGCGGCCCTGCCTGTCCTTGCGCACTCGCATCTCGCCAGGGGTTGCGGTCAGCCACTCGTTGTAGCTGCGCTCAATCCCCTCGATGCCGCTGCCATCGATGTTGGTCACCCCCACCAGGTGGGAGCTTATCTCGCCGGTCGGGTAGAAACGGCGCGCCTCGGGGCGCAGATAGATGCCCCCCAGCTTCAACCCCTTGATGTACTCGGCCACCGCAGGCGTCACCTGTCGCTGCAGATAGACGAAGCGCTTGCTCGGGTTGGCGATGCGATGCTTGAGGGTGTTGATGTCGAGCTTGAGCACGGCGGAGAGTGCCAGCCAGGCACGCTCGTTGTGGATGGCACCGGACTCGTGCACCGTCTTGGGATCGGCCCAGACCGCTTCGACCGGCACGGATACCGCCAACTGTTCGCCATTGCGGTCCGTGATCATGCCGCGCACCGCCTGGGTGGAGGTGGTGCGCAGGGAGCGCATATCCCCCTCCTGGCGCAGTCTGTCCGGATCGATCACCTGGATCCAGGCCAGCCGCAGGATCAGCCCGGCAAACGCGATGCCGATGAAGAAAACCAGGGTACGAAAGCGCCACGGGTAGAGTGAGGGTGCTTTCGCCTTGGCTTTGTCCTTTGCCGGAGCCTTGGTGGCGGCCTTGCGTGTCATGGTTGTGTAATTACCTTTTCAGTGGTCACCAGGGGACGAGCCATCTGCAACTTGTCCATGGCCAGACTCGCCACCCGGGAGTGCTCAGCCAATGTGCCCTGTTCCAGCAAGAGGTGGCGCCACTCGATGTTGAGCCTGTCCTCCTCCGCCATCAGATCGTTCTGCTTGGCCGTCAGACCCCGGGTCATGTTGGTCACCAGGATCACCGCAAAGGCGGTGACCAGCACGGCGACGGTCAACAGGACCTGCAACTTGTGGCGCCAGAGATCCGCAACGATCTCCCTGGCGAGGTGAACGCGCACGTCGCTCATCGTTTACTCCGCAAGACGCTCTGCGACCCGCAGCACCGAACTGCGGGACCGGGTGTTTTCATTGACCTCGTGGTCGGAAGGCTTGAGCGCCTTGCCGATCGACTTCAGCTTGCGACCACCGGCAAGCTGGGCTTCAGTCAGGGGGATGCCGTGGGGTACTTCAGGACCTTTCTCGTGCTTGCGAATGAAATGTTTCACCAGCCGATCTTCCAGAGAGTGGAAGCTGATGACGGAGAGACGGCCGTGAGGAGCCAGCACGTCCAGCGCGCCGTTGAGGGCGGTTTCGATCTCGTCCAGCTCGCTGTTGATATAGATGCGGATGGCCTGGAAGCTGCGGGTCGCCGCGTGCTTGCCCTTCTCCTTGCTCGGGTTGACCCGGGAAATCATCTCCGCCAGTTGGCGGGTGCGCACATAGGGCTCGGTCACCCGATCGTGTACGATGGCGCGAGCAATCTTCTTGGCGAAGCGCTCCTCACCGAAGGTTTTCAGCACCCAGGCGATGTCGTCCACATCGGCACGGGCCAGCCACTCGGCGGCGCTCTGACCGGAGGTGGGATCCATCCTCATGTCGAGCGGGCCGTCCTTCATGAAGCTGAAGCCACGTTCGGCATCGTCAAGCTGGGGGGAGGAGACACCGAGATCCAGCAGGAAGCCATCGACCTTGCCCAGCAGGCCGCGCTCGGTCAGATAGCGGGTGATGCCGGAGAAGGGACCGTGCACGATCTCGAAACGGGGATCCTGGATCTTGGCCGCCTCGGCAATGGCCTGGGGATCCCGGTCGATGGCGATCAGACGGCCGTTCGGGCCCAGATGCTGGAGAATGAGACGAGAGTGACCACCCCGGCCAAAGGTACCGTCGACGTAGATACCGTCCGGCTTGATGGCCAGCCCTTCGACGGCTTCGTGTAACAGCACTGTGATGTGTTCAGCGGCTTGGGTCATTTATAAAGAAAAATCCTGTAGTCGTGGTGAACTTGCCCAGTCGTCCTCGGGCAGGCCCAGGATGTCGTCGTTGATCTGTTGTTGCCAGCGGGCTTCATCCCACAGCTCGAATTTGTTGAGCTGGCCCACCAGCATGACTTTCTTGTCCAGCCCGGCATGGCTGCGCAGCGGCTGGCTGAGCAGCAGACGGCCATTGCCATCCAGTTCGCATTCGGCCGCGTGGCCGAGCAGCAGACGCTGCAGGCGGCGTTCCGCCGGGTTGGTGCTGGAAAGGGTCTTCAGCTTGCGCTCCACCTCTTCCCATTCATTCAGGGGATAAAGCAGCAGACAGGGATGGGCGATGTCGATGGTGCAGACCAGCTGGCCGTCGCATTCGTCGCGCAGCCAATCACGAAATTTGGTCGGAATCGCCAACCGCCCCTTGCTGTCCAGGCTGATGGCGTGAGCGCCACGCAACAAATTGCAGTCCCCGAAGGTGAGTTATGGGGGCTAGATGCCCAATAAAACCACTTTGATCCACTTTTCTCCACCATGAAGTTTAAGGACGAGCAGGGGGCTTTTCAAGCAAGGATCTCGGGCATGGGGAACATATTGACGCAGCGTGATGGGACTACCGATTAAATGAATTGATTTTCCACAAGTTATTTGTGTTACCCGCAACTCGATTAATTTTCAGCAATTAAAAAACTGACAAATTGCACGAATAAACATCAGCCATGCAGGCCGCGCTTCTCCAGCGCCATCACGATATTCAGAACATGGAAAAATTCCACATAACAGATTGATATAAAATACATTTGTTAAACATAGCTAGCCCAACAGTAAATATCACGAGTCAACCGAGGCAGTACTTTATGGTTAATAAAAAGAGCCTTGCGATAAATCGCAAGGCTCTTCAGGAAAGAGGTCGGAGTCGGCCTGTAAGCCGGGTTCTGTACCGGGTTGCCCCGGGTAGCAATCATTCCTCTAGGCCAGCAATCGCTCGCTGGCTCAAGCAACCTACCCGCCCCCAACGCGGGCCGCGCCAATAGGGGCCTATTTGGTCTTGCTTCGGGTGGAGTTTACCGTGCCACGAACTGTTGCCAGTCGCGCGGTGCGCTCTTACCGCACCCTTTCACCCTTACCTGATCCCTTGCGGGCCATCGGCGGTCTGCTCTCTGTTGCACTGGTCGTAGGCTCGCGCCCCCCAGGCGTTACCTGGCACCCTGCCCTGTGAAGCCCGGACTTTCCTCCCCTCCGCCCGTCTGTCCCGAGGGACACAACGACGAAGCAGCGATTGCCCAGCCAACTCCGAGGCGCGGATTATAGCCTCGCGAGACGGACGGGGTAAACCGTCAATTCCGGTTTACGGCAATTAATAGTGCTCAAGACCGTATTTGTAGAGGGCGTTCTTCTTCACCCCGTGGATCTCGGCGGTGAGGGCTGCAGCCTTCTTGAGGGGCAGCTCGCTGACCAGCAGGCCCAGGGTGCGGATCGCCTCCGCAGGCAACTCGTCATCCACCTTGCTGGCACCGGCGACCACCAGCACGATCTCCCCGCGGCAACGGTTATCGTCCTCTCCGAGCCAGGCCAGCATCTCGGAGGCGGGCAGACCGTGGATGGACTCGAAGGTCTTGGTCAGCTCGCGGCACACCACCACCTGGCGCTCACCAAGGATGCGAGCAATCGCTTCCACGGTATCCTGCACCCGGCGCGGCGATTCGTAGAACACCAGAGAGCGGGTGTCTTCGATGACGGCTTGCAGGCGATCATCCCGCCCCTTGGCCTTGGCCGGCAGGAAACCCTCGAAGGCGAAGCGGTCGGTGGGCAGCCCGGCGGCGGACAGCGCCGTGATGGCGGCGCAGGGACCGGGCAGCGGCACCACCTTGACCCCGGCTTCGCGACAACGGGTGACCAGGTGATAACCGGGGTCGCTGATGAGCGGCGTCCCCGCATCGGAGACCAGGGCCACGCTCTTGCCCTCCTTGATGCGGGCGATCAGCACATCCGCCTTTTGCTGCTCGTTGTGATCGTGCAGGGCAAAGGTCGATACCGAGATCTGGTAGTGGCTGAGCAGGATCCCGGTATGCCGGGTATCCTCGGCGGCCACCAGATCGACGCTGCGCAGCACGTCCAGTGCTCGCTGGGTGATGTCGGCCAGATTGCCGATCGGAGTGGGGACTATATACAGGGTTGGGATGTCACTCATGGGAGCTCCGAGTGTCCCGACAATTGTGTCGCCATATTGGCCCGTTTACACTATGGAGAATTTCAACACTGGTCGGGGAATGAACTTGAACCGGGTTATAAAGCAGCTAAGTGTATCACGACTCTTCGGCATCCTACTCGCGGCAGTCCTGCTCGCCGCCTGTGCGTCGGAGCCCAATCAATCTTCCGGACAACCCGGCATGCCGTCAGCCTTCTCGGATCTGACCAAGAATGCCCAGTGGTATCTGGAGCAAGTGGATCCCGCCAAACCGGCAGAGGCCTTCGTGTGGCAGATGATGGCGGCGCGCAGCTATCTGGCGCTCGGCCAGGCCAAACCGGCTGCCGCTCTGTATCAGCAGTTGCAGAAGCAGGCGAAGAGCCCGGTGCAGCAGGCGCAGTTGCAACTGCTGCAGGCACACCTGCTGCTCGCCCAGGGCAACGCCAACCAGGCGCTGATCCTGCTGGAAGGCAAGCCGGATGTGGTGCTGGATGCCGATACCCAGAAGGACTGGTACCGCCAGCGCGTGGTGCTGCAGCTCGACATCAACAACAAGTTTGGTGCGGCCAAGTCGCTGATCCTGCTGGAACCTTATCTGGCCAAGAATGAGCTGGCCACCAATCACCAGCAGATCTGGTCACTGCTGAAAAGCATGACCCCCTCCACCCTGCAGGCGCTCGAAGAGGAGCCAGCTCCCGATGTGACCACCGGCTGGCTGCGTCTTGCTGCGCTGGTGAACGAATTCGGGGCACAGCCGAGCCAGCTGGCCCGCCAGCTTGCCGGCTGGAAGCAGAGCTTCCCTAACCACCCGGCCCAGAGCGACATGCCGGCCGGCCTTGGGGATCTCGCTATCACGGACAACGGTTCGCTGCAGCAGATCGCC
The DNA here is from genome assembly GCF_048276795.1 of Aeromonas sp. PS2Canimalfood6. Lineage (NCBI taxonomy): Bacteria > Pseudomonadati > Pseudomonadota > Gammaproteobacteria > Aeromonadales > Aeromonadaceae > Aeromonas > Aeromonas sp. PS2Canimalfood6. Next base: position 46,280 of record NZ_JBLUXC010000010.1, on the reverse strand, counting down.
GTCTTCCTGCCGCTCTCCGGCAACCTGGAAGCCCAGGGCGCCGCCATCCGCAACGGCATGCTGATGTCCTACAAGGAAAATCAGAGCCAGTTCACCCTGAACTTCTACGATACCCAGGGCAAGGCGATGGGGGACCTCTACAAGCAGGCCATTCAGGAAGGGGCCAACATGATCATCGGCCCCCTGCTCAAGGATCAGGTGGAGGAGCTGCTCAAGTCTAATCCGACCGTGCCGGTGCTGGCGCTCAACGAGCTGGACAAGCCGATCGTCAACGACAACACCTTCTATTTCTCGCTCTCCGCCGCTGCCGATGCGAGCCAGGCGGCCCAGTACCTCTATGGTCAGGGCTACCGCAAGCCGCTGCTGATCGCGGCACAAGGCCGGATTGGCTACAGCAGTATCAAGGCGTTTGAGCAGGCCTGGGCCGGCGTCAGCCAGGAGAAGCCCGTGGTTGCCACCTTCGGGGCGCGCAACGAAGTGCAGGGCATGGTCAAGAACGCTCTGAGCGGCCGTTCCACCGCACGAGCCGGGGAGATTGTCCAGCTGTCCGATGCCGCGCCGCGCAGCATCGACGCCGTCTATGTGGTGGCCAACAGCCTGGAGACCCGAATGATCAAGCCCTATGTGGACATCTCGGTCAATCCCATGGGCAGCCTGCCCATCTACAGCAGCTCGCGGGGATACGACGGCGGGACGACCGAGGTAGCCTCCGAGCTCAACGGCATGCATATCTCCGACATGCCACTGCTGCTGGGTGGCTTTGAGGCGCAGCGTGAACAGATTGCCCTGCTCTGGCCCCAGACCCAGGGCGACCTGCTGCGCTTGTTCGCCCTCGGGTACGATGCCGTCAGCCTGGCAGGCAACCTGCCGCAAATGCGCAAGGTCAATGCCATGCAGCAACCCGGCATGAGTGGCCAGCTGAGCGTGGATCCCCAGGGCAACATAGTGCGCATGCTGGACTGGGCCACCTACCAGAATGGCAAGCTGGTCAGCGACAGCGCCGCCCCCCAGCTGGAGGATGCGACTCATGAAGAGGCTACTGACACAACTTCACCAGCAGTGGTTGAACCTGTTGCCGTCGGCAGCGACGAGCAAGGGACAACACTTTGAGCAAATAGCGGAGCGCTGGTTGCAGGCCCGAGGCCTGCAACCCGTGACCCGCAACTACCGCTGCCGTGGCGGCGAGATCGATCTCATTATGCGCCAGGGGGATACCCTGGTGTTCGTTGAAGTGAGATATCGCGCCAACGCCACCCATGGCGGTGCAGCCAGCTCGGTCACCCGGCGCAAGCAGCACAAGATCGTGCTGGCCGCGCGCCACTATTTCAAGCAACATGCCATCAATGAGGCCAACCAGGCCTGTCGATTCGATGTGATCGCGTTCGAGGGCGACCAGCCGGACTGGATCCAGAACGCGTTTTAAGAGGACCCCATGACTGATCCCATCAAAGAGAATTACACCGAGAGCATCCAGACCAAGATAGCTGCCGCCGAAGCACTGCCGGATGCCATCCATACGGCAGCCCAGATGCTGACCATCTGCCTGCTCAATGGCCACAAGGTGATGGCATGTGGCAATGGTCCCTCCTCGGCATTGGCACAGCTGTTCATTTCCGAACTGGTGAACTGCTATGAAACGCCTCGCCCGTCCCTGCCCGGTCTCGCCCTGACGCCCGACATGGCGACCATCAGCGCCATCGCCACGGATCACGGTTTCGAAGAGGTCTATGCCAAACAGATACGTGCTCTGGGACAACCAGGCGACATCCTGGTGGTCATCACCACGACAGGCAACAGCCGCAGCCTCATCAAGGCTGCGGAGGCCGCCCTCTCCCGCGACATGACCATCATTGTTCTCGGTGGCGGAGACGGGGGAGAGATCGCCGGTCTGCTGGGCCCCAATGACGTGGAGATCCGCGTTCCTTCCGCTCGCCGTCCTCGTATTCTGGAAGTGAACCTGTTGACCCTGCACTGTCTCTGTGATCTCATCGACCAGACACTTTTCCCGCAACAGGAAGACTGAAACCATGAAGAAGCCTATTTTCGCTCTTGCCCTGCTGACTGGCGTCCTGCTGCTGCAAGGCTGTGCTGCCGTGGTGGTCGGTGGCGCGGCTGGCACCGCCAAGGCGAGCGGCGATCGCCGCACCCTGGGTGCCCAGTGGGACGATCAGACCATAGAGCTGAAAGCCGCCAACCTGTTGGCCGACAACAAGCCCCTGAGCGCCGCCAGCAAGATCAGTGTCTACAGCAACAACGGCCGTGTGCTGCTGGTGGGTCAGACACCCTCTGACGCTTACAAACAGGAAGCGGGCAGAATCGTGAGCCGGATTGAAGGGGTTCGCCATGTCTACAACGAGCTGCGCCTTGGCAAACCAGTCAGCATCGGTGTGCGCAGCAATGACACCTGGATCACCTCCAAGGTGCGGGCCGACATGCTGGGCACCAAGAACTTCGACAGCGCCAAGGTGAAGGTTGTCACCGAGAATGGCGAGGTATTTCTCATTGGGTTGGTCACCCGCCAGGAAGGGGATCAGGCCGTGGAAATCGCCCGCCACGTCAGCGGCGTTAAACAGGTGATCAAAGCCTTCGAGTTTGCCCAGAATTGACCATCTGGCAGGATGAAAAAACGCAGCCTTCAGGCTGCGTTTTTTATTTGATGACTTTCAGGGTCGGGCGACCGCTCGGGCGTGGTGGTTCCGGCTCGGGGTCAACCGACGTGGGTGACTGTGCCTGTTCCAGCCAGAGGTCATACCCGGGCTCCGGCGGGAACAGGGTCCCTACTCCGTTCTCCCTGGCATGGATGGCCAGTACGGCCGCCATGGGAATATAGACCTGCTGCGATACGCCACCGAAACGGGCGCTGAAGCTGACAGCGTCATTGTCCATGTGGAACTGGCCCACGGCCCGGGGGGCGATGTTCAGAACAATCTGGCCATCCTGCACGAACTGCATCGGTACCATCACATGGGGAATGTTGGCATTGACCACCAGATGGGGAGTCAGATCGTTATCCAGCAACCAGTCAAAAAACGCCCGCAGCAGATACGGGCGACTGGGTGTCATTGTCGGTTCCATGCTCATACGCCGGCACGGATCTCGCGCTCGGCCTCAGTCAGGGAAGCCTGGAAGGATTCACGCTCGAACAGGCGAACCATGTAAGCCTTCAGCTCTTTGGCGCCACGGCCGGTGAAATCGATGCCCAGGCTCGGCAGACGCCACAGCAACGGCGCCATGTAGCAGTCGACCAGACCGAACTCTTCGCTCATGAAATAGGGCATCTCGCCGAAGATGGGGGCGATGGCCAGCAGGTTGTCGCGCAACTCGGCACGGGCGGCTTCGGTATCGGTGCCCGCCATGATCTTGTCGGCCAGAGAGTACCAGTCCAGCTCGATGCGGTGCATCATCAAACGGCTGTTGCCGCGCGCGACCGGATAAACCGGCATCAGGGGCGGATGCGGGAAACGCTCGTCCAGATACTCCATGATGATGCGCGAGGTGTACAACGCCAGCTCGCGATCCACCAGAGTCGGTACAGTGTTGTACGGGTTCAGCTCGGCCAGCTCATCCGGCAGGTTGGCAGGATCAACCTGGCAGATATCCACGCTAACACCCTTCTCCGCCAGGACAATACGCACCTGATGGCTGAACATATCGTTGGCACCGGAAAACAGCGTCATTACCGAACGCTTATTGGCAGCTACAGCCATTGAACCCTCCCGTCATTAAAAAGCAGAAACGGCAATGAAGCATGTCTGTCTTCATTGCCGTGCGTCATATTACTCCGATCTGGTCGCTTAGTGAACGTCGCGCCAGAATTCCTTCTTCAACAGCACAGTGAAGATGAAGAAGATAGCGATGAATCCGAGTACCCAGAAGCCCATGCGTTCGCGCTCCTGCTGCACCGGCTCAGCCGAGTAGACCAAGAAGTTTACCAGATCCAGTACCGTCTGATCATATTCTTCGTTGTTCATTTCACCGTTGCCGTCAGATTTGATGCTGACGACTTGCTGCATCTCCACGCCATCCAGGGTGTGCGTCTCGAACTCGGCGCGGGGCGTCCCCTGCAACGGCTCCAGCACATGGGGCATACCCACGGACGGGAAGACGGCGTTGTTCACCCCGAATGGACGGGTTTCGTCCACGTAGAAGGAACGCAGATAGGTGTAGATCCAGTCTGCACCACGCACCCGGGCAACCAGGGTCAGGTCGGGGGGCGGCGCACCGAACCAGCGAGCAGCATCCTTCTCGGACATGGTGCTCTTCATCAGATCGCCGATCTTGGCGCCGGTGAAGACCAGGTTCTCCTTCATCAGATCGTCCGGAATACCGATGTCGGCCGCCACCCGGTTATAACGCTGGTACTGGGTGGAGTGACAGCCGGCACAGTAATTCATGAAGGTGGCGGCCCCCCGTTGCAGGGATGCCTTGTCACTCAGATCGTACTCCGCCTTGTCGAGGGGGAAGCCACCGCCAGAGGCCAACACCAGACCAGGCAGCAGGGCCAGCACTGCAAAAATTATTCTTTTCATTTGAATGTCACCCTCTCCGGCAGCGGCTTGGTGTTCTCATTCTTGCTGTAGAAGAACAACAGGACGAAGAATCCGAAATAACCCAGAGTACAGAGTTGTGCAATCAGCGTCAGGGTCGGGGTTGATGGCAGCACGCCCAGCACCCCCAGGATAATGAAGCAGACCACGAATTGGGCGATGTTCAGCTTGTGCAGGGTGCTGCGGTAACGCACCGAGCGCACCTTGCAGCGATCCAGCCAGGGCAACAGGAACAGCACCACGATGGAGAGGCCCATCATGATGACCCCCAGCAGCTTGTCAGGCACCGCACGCAGGATGGCGTAGAAGGGAGTGAAGTACCAGACCGGGGCAATATGCGCCGGTGTCTTCAGGCCATTGGCCACCTCAAAGTTCGGTTTCTCGAGGAAATAGCCCCACATGTCCGGCTTGAAGAAGATGATGGCACAGAAGAAGAACAGGAAACCGGCTACCCCGATCATGTCCTTCACGGTGAAGTAGGGGTGGAATGCGACCGCATCCAGTGGCCAGCCGTTCTCGTCCTTGTGCTTCTTGATGTCGATGCCATCGGGGTTGTTGGAGCCCACCTCGTGCAGCGCCAGGATATGCATGGCCACCAGCATCACCAGCACCAGCGGCAGAGCGATGACGTGCAGCGCAAAGAAGCGGTTCAGGGTCGCACCCGAGATGACATAGTCCCCCCGGATCCACAGGGTCAGATCGTCACCGATAACGGGGATGGCACCGAACAGCGAGATGATGACTTGGGCCCCCCAGAACGACATCTGCCCCCAGGGCAGCAGGTAACCCATGAAGGCCTCGGCCATCAGTACCAGGAAGATCAGCATGCCGAAGATCCACAGCAGTTCCCTTGGCTTCTGGTAAGAGCCGTAGATCATGCCGCGGAACATGTGCAGGTAGACAACGATGAAGAAGGCGGATGCCCCGGTTGAGTGCATGTAACGCAGCAGCCAGCCGTAATCCACATCCCGCATGATGTATTCCACGGAAGCGAAGGCACCTTCCGCCGAGGGGTTGTAGTTCATGGTCAGCCAGATGCCGGTGATGATCTGGTTGACCAGCACCAACATGGCAAGCGAGCCGAAGAAGTACCAGAAGTTCAGGTTCTTGGGCGCCGGATACTTGGCCATATGGTCGTTGTACATGGCCGTGAGCGGGAAACGATCATCGATCCAGCCCATGAGTTTGGCAAACATGGTCAGGCCTCCTTGCCATCGGCACCGACCAGAATGGTGGTGTCGCTAAGAAATTGGTATGGCGGAATGACCAGGTTCAGCGGTGCGGGGACGCCCTGGAACACTCGACCAGCCATGTCGAATTTGGAGCCATGGCAGGGGCAGAAGAAGCCGGAAGTTACCCCTTGAACCTGCTCGCCGAAGCTGTCGGGCAGATAGGAAGGGGAGCATCCCAGATGAGTGCAGATGCCAACGGCCACGAAGATTTCCGGTTTGATGGATCTGTAGCCATTGTGGGCATAGTCCGGTTGCTGTGGCTCGTCTGACGCAGGATCCCGCAGCTTGTCATCGTGTGCAGCCAGAGCATCCAGCGTCTGCTTGGTGCGCTTCACCACCCAGACCGGTTTACCACGCCACTCGACGCGGATTAGCTGACCCGGCTCCAGCTTGCTGATATCCACTTCAACCGGGGCGCCTGCCGCCTTGGCTTTGGCACTCGGATTCCATGACTTAATAAACGGCACTGCGGTAAAAGCAGCTCCTACACCGCCAACGGCAACCGTTGACCAGGTAAGAAATCTGCGGCGACCGGTATCAACTGGCGCATTGCTCATCCAAAAACTCTCCCATGTGGACTCCGCTCATTCTTATAGTGTCCCTGTTTACTTCTCCTCTCCCTCTGACAACTGCGATGGAAGCGGAGTGGCAATTGACACAGAAAGACCATGGAAATTTTAAAGAAAAGATAACAATTTGACAAGAAAGGGAGTCGATGGGCAAAAACAATAAATACACAATTTTTTGTCTTTTGTGACGTATGCTTAGCATTGTCACATGTAACATTACCAATAAAAAAAGCCTGGCAAATTGCCAGGCTTTTTTGACACTCCTGAGAGTGCGTACCAAAAGCGAATTAACGCTTGGAGTACTGCGGACGCTTACGCGCTTTGTGCAGACCGACTTTCTTACGCTCAACCTTACGGGCATCACGAGTAACAAAGCCAGCTTTACGCAGTTCGGAACGCAGGGTCTCGTCGTACTGCATCAGAGCACGAGTGATACCGTGGCGGATCGCACCAGCTTGACCGGAGATGCCACCACCGTTAACGGTGATGTACAGATCCAGTTTCTCGGTCATCTCGACCAGTTCCAGCGGCTGACGAACTACCATGCGGGCAGTCGGACGGCCGAAGTATTGCTCCAGGGAGCGCTGGTTGATTACGATTTTACCGCTACCCGCTTTGATGAATACGCGAGCAGTGGAGCTTTTGCGACGGCCGGTACCGTAGTATTGATTTTCTGCCATGTTGCCAGTTCCCGTTAGATATCCAGTACTTGAGGTTGCTGAGCAGCATGAGCGTGCTCTGCGCCTGCGTAAACTTTCAGCTTACGGAACATGGCACGGCCCAGCGGCCCCTTCGGCAGCATGCCCTTGACGGCAGCTTCGATTACCATTTCCGGCTTACGCTGAATCAGCTTGTCGAAGCTGATGGACTTGATACCACCCGGGAAACCGGAGTGAGCGTGGTACATTTTGTCGGTAAATTTCTTACCGGTTACGTGTACCTTCTCAGCGTTTACAACGATGATGTAGTCACCGGTGTCAACGTGCGGAGTGTACTCGGCTTTGTGCTTACCACGCAGACGAGCAGCGATCTCGGTTGCGATACGACCCAGAGTTTTACCTTCTGCGTCCACAATGTACCAGTCACGTTTTACGGTTTCTGGCTTGGCAACGAAAGTTTTCATTAAGTTAAACCCAATTACCTGTTACAGACCCAATTGCTTATGGGGGCTCTCCCACAAACAACAAACGATGGCCTACCTGTACCCCTTCGAATACAAGTAAAGCTTAAAGTGTTGCTGTCTTATCGACAGCTGTAACGTGGGCCGGGCGATTATAAGTGAAGTTGCCTTAAATATCACCTGCTAATTTCACTGCCATGAAGCTAGCAAATGTCGCCCGGCCCTACCTGCCGCAGATGCCCATCCGACTGGCAGGCGCGGTATTGTGACTAAGGAAGGTGCACTCTGGCAAGGTATTCGTGCGATTGCATCTCCTGAAGCCGTGAAAGGCAACGCTTGAATTCGAAATTCAGCAAGCCTTCGCCATAGAGCCCGGTCATGGGGACCGCCGCCGATATGATGAGCTTGACATGCCGCTCATAAAACTCGTCCACCATGGCGATGAAGCGGCGGGCCGCGTCATCCGTGCTGCTACCCATGGGTTGCACATTGGCCAGCAGGACGGTGTGGAACTCACGGGCCAGTTCGATGTAGTCGCCCTGGGAGCGTGGAGTACAGCACAGCTGTTCAAACTCCATATAAAGCACCCCTTCCCCCACGCCCAGTGCACTCAGTTGGCGATGGTTGACTTCCAGTGCGGCGGCAGTCACCGCCCCAGTCCCGGTCAACTGGCTGAAATAACGCTCCAGGTTGCTCCTGGCCTGCTCATCCAGCGGGAAGTGATAGATCTCTGCCTGTTCCAGGGTTCGCAGCCGGTAATCGACACCGCCATCAACATTGATCACCTCGCAGTGACGCTCGATAAGCGCGATGGCAGGCAGGAAGCGAGCACGCTGCAACCCGTTGCGGTAGAGATCCTGAGGGGGGATGTTGGATGTGGCCACCAGCACTACGCCATGGCCAAAGAGTTCCTGGAACAGAGTGCCGAGCAGCATGGCATCCGTGATATCCGAGACGAAAAACTCGTCGAAGCAGATGACGTCGGTCTCATCGGCCAGCTTGCGGGCGATCAGCTTGAGCGGATCGGACTGACCGGTCAGCCCTTTGAGCTCGTCGTGCACACGGTGCATGAAACGGTGGAAGTGGATGCGCAGTTTGCGCTCCCCCGGCAGGCTCTCAAAAAAAGTATCCATCAGCCAGGTCTTGCCTCTGCCCACACCGCCCCACATATATAACCCCTGGACGGGGTCACGGGTTTTCGGCTTTTGCAGCCAACCCAGCAGGCCACGGGATCTGGTCGGAGTCGGGCTTGCGCACAGATCCTGATAGAGTCGCTCCAGGCGGGCGACTGCCATGGCCTGGGCCGGATCGGCCACAAAGCCGGGGCGCTGCAAATCCTGCTGATATTTTTGCTGCGGGGTCATCCTGTAAACCGCCTCCAAGTCCCTGAATGAGGGACAAAATGGTATCACGCTCTCGGGGGGCACGGTATAGTGCCAACGAGGCGTTGCGGTCCATCCGACCGCTTCAAATTCATCGTGTTAGCTGTAACAAGGAGCTTCTATGACTCTGTTTAACGGGATCCTGCTGGCGATCGCCGCCCTGATCATCGGCGTGCTGATCGGCCGCTTCTCTGTCCGTAGCCGGGATGCCGGACGCCTGGAACAGGAGCTGAAAAAAGCCCACAAGGAGCTGGAAAGCTACCAGGGGCAGATCACCACCCACTTTGCCGACAGCGCAGCCCTGATGGAGCAACTGGCCGAACAGTACCAGACCCTTTATCGCCATATGGCGGAACAGAGCAAGTTCCTGGCCAAGGTACAGGAACCACTGTTCCGCGAACCCGAAGTGGAAGAAACAGGCGATGCCGCCAACAGCGAGGAGCCGGGCCTTCCTCCCCGCGATTACGCCGGTGCGTCCGGCCTGCTCAAGCAGCCGGGCTGATCGTCGGTTGAACTAATTACGCTTTATCGTGGTCAGACCTTGACGATTGCACTGCAACTTTTTCTGGGAGCTGTTTCTCATATGCGTAAATCTCTTTCTGTATTCAGTGTCTTAGCCCTCAGTGTCGGTATCGCCATGTCCTCAGCACCGGCGCAGGCCGCACTGCCCCTGATGGCGAACAACCAGGAGATGCCGAGCCTGGCCCCCGTCCTCGAGCAGGTGACCCCTGCCGTGGTCAACATCTCTGTCTCTGGCAAGAAGATCACCCGCCAGCGCCTGCCGGAACAATTCCGCTTCTTCTTCGGCCCCAACATGCCTGACGAGCAGGTGAGCGAGCAGCCCTTCCAGGCGCTTGGTTCCGGCGTCATCATCGATGCCAAGAAAGGCTACGTGATCACCAACGCCCACGTGGTCCACGAGGCGGACGAGATCAAGGTCAACCTGAAGGATGGCCGTGAGTATGCGGCCAAGAAAATAGGGGAAGACAAACAGTCGGATATCGCCCTGCTGCAAATCAAGGCCGAGGATCTGGTGCAGATCAAGTTCGCCGACTCCGACGAGCTGAGAGTCGGTGACTACGCGCTGGCCATCGGCAACCCGTTCGGCCTGGGCCAGACCGTCACCTCCGGCATTGTCAGCGCCCTGGGTCGCAGCGGCCTCAACATCGAAAATCTGGAGAACTTCATCCAGACCGATGCGGCCATCAACTCCGGCAACTCGGGCGGCGCCCTGCTCAACCTGCGCGGGGAGCTGATCGGCATCAACACCGCCATCCTGGGCCCCAACGGCGGCAACATCGGCATCGGCTTTGCCATCCCGTCCAACATGGTGCGCGATCTCTCCGAGCAGATCGTGAAATACGGCGAAGTGCGCCGTGGCCAGCTGGGGATTACCGGCACCGAGCTCACCAGCGAAATCGCCAAGACCTTCGGCTACAACAAGAAGGACGGTGCCTTCGTCAACCAGGTCATGCCTGACTCCGCTGCCGCCAAGGCAGGCATCAAGGCAGGCGACATCATCATCAGCATCGATGGCAAGCCCATCCGCTCCTTCGGCGAGCTGCGTGCCAAAATCGCCACCATGGGGGCCGACAAGCAGGTCTCGCTCGGCCTCATCCGTGACGGCAAGGAGCAGACCGTCAAGGTCACCCTGAAGAAAGCGGATGACAGCGAGATCCTGGCCAGCGCCCTGCATCCGGCACTGGAAGGGGCCAAGCTGAGCACCACCACGGACCCCGTGACCGGCGTGGCCGTCTCCGACATCGATCCCCGCTCACCGGCAGCCGCCTCCGGCCTGCAAAAGGGCGACATCATCATCGGGGTCAACCGCCAGCGCATCAACTCCATGGGTGAACTGACCAAGGTGTTGAAAAACAAGCCGGAAGTCCTGGCGCTGAACATCCAGCGCGGTGACTCCTCGCTCTATTTGGTGATCCGTTAAGCCCCTCACACCCGCGGCAACCGCCGCGGGTGATTTTTATCCATCGATAATGTTATTCTCTGCCCGCAGCCTGTACGGACGAGAAAGACATGAAAATCCCACCTCTGATCAGCTACTTGGGCAAGTCCGTCGGCTTTGGCCTCGCCATGGCTGCGCTTTTGTTGCTGGTGTTTCCCAATTTTCGCGGCGGCGCCCCCCTGCCGGGCCTCATCACCAATGCCCGCGAGCTGAGCTTCTCCTACGCGGCCCATCGTGCCGGCCCTGCCGTCGTCAACATCTACACCCGCAGCTTCGCCGGCAATCGCGGTGAAAAAGCCGAACTCAGACCCCAGGGGCTGGGGTCCGGCGTCATCATGAACCAGCGCGGTCACGTGCTCACCAACTATCACGTCATCGCCGATGCGGACCAGATCATCGTCGCCCTGCAAGATGGTCGGGTATTCAGTGCAGAGCTGGTCGGCACCGACAAACTGACCGATCTGGCGGTGCTCTACATCGAATCGGACAACCTGCCGGTGATCCCTCAGGACCCGGATCGTCTGCCGGACGTGGGAGACGTGGTGCTCGCCATCGGCAACCCCTACAACGTCGGCCAGACCATCACCCAAGGCATCATCAGCGCCACCGGGCGTATCGGCCTCTCCAGCATGGGGCCGGACAGCAATGGCAGACAGGATCTGCTGCAGACCGATGCCGCCATCAACGAGGGCAACTCCGGAGGCGCCCTGGTCAATGGCCGTGGCGATCTGGTAGGTATCAATACCGCCGCCTACCACCTCAACGGCAATCAGGAGAGCTATGGCATCAGTTTTGCCATCCCCTACAAGCTGGCCAAGCGCATCATGGACGAGCTGATCGCCAACGGCCGGGTCATCCGCGGCTACCTCGGCATCTCCAGCGTCGAGATCAATCCCATCGTCGCGCGCATGCTGAACCTGGGGGACTTGCAGGGGTTGGTGGTGGAGAGCCTGGATCCCAATGGCCCAGCCACCAAGGCCGGTCTCAAACGTGGGGATGTGCTGCTCAAGATCAACGGAGAGGCCATCACCGGCGTGCGTCCCGTCATGGACAAGATCGTCGAGAGCCGCCCCGGCACCAAGCTCACCATCTCGGTGATCCGCAACGGCAAGCCGCTGGACGTCGATGTCATCATCGAAGAGGACCTGCGCTACCAGAATCAGACCCTGCCGACCAGCAGTGCGGCACCCACCACCTGAGGGGCGGATCCTCGCGGGGCCCGACAGGGCCCTTTTTTGTGCCCGCTTTCCTCCGGCGCCCACCTGTGCGTGAGACAGCTCACACATTGCGCCAATGAGCAATCGGGCGAAGGCGCCGTCAAAACGCGCCATCGATCACACTCCCTTGCCGCCAGTTCGCTCCTTTCCTCTTCCTGAACGCCAAAAGGGCTTCTTTTGATGCCTTTCCCTCCGGATTTCCACTTCGAATCGGAAAAAACCTGCCTCCTCCCGCACTCTCCTCCGCTTTATGGTGATCCCATCCTTTCTGCCAGCCTGGAGAGCAGACCTTGAACACCGACACCCATGACGCCCCCCTGACCCCGGACAGCCCGGCACTGCTGCGCAAGACCGACCTGACCCTGGCCCGCATTCACAACCTGCTGGCGGATCAGGGCATACGCCCCAACGACGTGCAGCAGCAGATGCTGGCCTCCCACGTCAAGGCCATGGTGTGGCGCTCCTACAGCGGGGGATCCCTGCCGGAGGTCGACCTCAGCCTGTTCGAGGAGATCTCCCCCCTCTCCCTGCGCCTGGCAGAGCAGGTCGTTGCCTGGCTCGACCGCCTCGCCTACGAGGAGGCGCACCTCTTGTCCGTCCATTTTGAAGTGGCCAAAGAAAACGAACTCAGCTCAGTAAAAGGAGAAAGCTAAATGACTGCCATCAAACTCGTGATTGGAGATCGTCTCGGCAAGGGTCAGAAAGTGGGGGCAGGCGCAGAAGCCGCCGGCGCCACCGTGACCGTCATCCCCGGCATGGCCGCCGACATGAAGCTCGGTGATGTGATGAACAAGGAGCAGGCCGACCTTGGCATCTCCTTCTGCGGCAGCGGTGGCGCGGGCGCCATCACGGCCCAGACCAAGTACGGCTACAAGTGCCGCTACGGCATGCGATCCATCGAAGAGGGTGTCACCGCCATCAACGAGGGGTGCGTGGTACTGGGCTTCGGCTTCATGGACAAGGAAGAGCTGGGCCAGAAGCTGATCGAAGCCTTCGCCAAGAAACACGGGCGCACCTGATGAAAGAACACTTCACCACCCGGATCACGGTCAACGGCAAGGGGGCGACTCGCCAGCAGGCGTTCGCTGCCGCCCTCAGCCAGGTGCAACCCAGCCTGCTCAAGGAGAGCCCCAAGGTGATGCTGCGCATCGAACCCCTCGAGGTCGAGGTGCTCGAGGCCGAGGAGTCGGTACGGGTGGAGAAGTTCCTGTTCTTCTTCCTGCCACGCCAGCGCCACGAGTTCCGGGTCCGGCTGGCGATCACCGTCAAGGTCATCAGCCTGGATGTCGACAAAGTGGATTTCACCCGGGCCTGACCCCACAACCAAAAGGACAAGTTGGATGTTTCTAATCATTTTGATGAAGTCACTCATCATCGGCGGCCTGGTAGGCGTCGGGGTGGGAGCTGGCGCGGCGCGGATGTTCCACGCCCCGACCGTGCAGGGGATGGGCGCGTTCCGTACCCTGGGCGAGCTCAACTCCTGCGAAGGGGACCCCGCATCCCACTTCTCGTTCGGTCTGGGCTTCTTCTTCAACGCCTGGGCCTCCACGGTCGCGGCCGGCGCCTTCACTCAGGACGTGGATCACCGCATCCTGCCGAACTGGGGTGCTGCGGCCCTGATGATCAAGAACCGGGATCTCGCCACCACCCTCCATGATCCCAAAAAGATGGCCATCGCCTGCGGCATCATTGGTGCCATCGTGGTCGCCTTCCTCAACAGCACGGCCGCCGCCGTACCTGCCGCCCTGCAGGTGACCGCGGTCAAGGTGCTGGTGCCCTCCGCCAACCTGCTGGTCAACACCGTCATGCCGGTGATCTTCTGGCTGGCCGCCATCGAGGCAGGCAAGAAGTCCGGCTTCTGGGCCACCATCTTCGGCGGTCTGGCCCAGCTCATCATGGGCAACGCGGTACCAGGCCTGGTGCTTGGCATCCTGATCGGCAAGGGGGTGGAAGAGAGCGGCTGGAACCACGTCACCAAGGTGATGATGAGTGCCATCGTCCTGCTGTTCGTGCTGAGCGGCTTCTTCCGCGGCTTTGACATGAAACTCATTGAATCCTTCCACCTGGGCGTTCCCCTGTGGCTGGAAAACGTCCACAACCTCATGAGCGGAAAATAAGGAAGCACACCATGGATGAGAAACTGAGAAACAACTTCTGGTATGCCGACTGGTCCTTCCCCATCTTTGTCGGTCTGCTCTCTTCCGGCGTCTTCGCCGGTACCCACATGTTCTACCTCTACGGGGTCGGCGCCTTCAACGAGGTGGCCTTCGTTGCCATGCTCAAGGCCGGCATGGACACGGGGGCCTATGGTGCAGTCGCCGCCTTCGGTGCCAGCTTCCTGTTCGCCCGCATCATCGAGGGCTCCCTGGTGGGGATCCTCGACATCGGCGGCGCCATCCAGACCGGAGTCGGCCTCGGGGTGCCCGCCCTGCTACTGGGGGCCGGTATCATCTATCCGGTGGAAAACTTCACCGCTTCCCTGATCACCGGCATGGGGATTGGGATGGCCATCGGCTACGTGATCATCCTGGCGCGCAAGTTCACCATCAACCAAAGCAACTCCACCTACGGGGCGGACGTCATGATGGGGGCTGGCAACAGCTCCGGCCGCTTCCTCGGTCCCCTCATCATCCTCTCCGCCATGGGCGCCTCCATTCCCATCGGGATAGGCTCCCTGCTGGGTGCGCTGCTGTTCTACATCTGGGAAAAGCCCATCACGGGGGGCGCCATCCTGGGGGCCATGCTGTTCGGGACCTTCTTCCCCATCGCCCTGGCTTAATCCAAGGCCGTCTCTTGGGCGGCATTCAAGAACCTGTTTGCGCTCTGTCGCGAAAGGTCGTCAGCAAGGTGAAGAGCAGCGCAGGGGCCGGAGCGTATGGATAGACGTGAGAACTCTTGGTTACAAATACGCGCACAGCACATGAGCCTTGGAAGCGGCCTCACAGTAAGAGCGCAAGCAGGTTCCAAGAGGGATATCAGCATGTACGACATGATCATCAGGGCGGGACGCCTGGGAAACGGGCAGCTCGTCGACATCGCCATCAAGCATGGCAAGATAGCGGCGCTGGGTTCGCTGCCAGAAAGCTCGGAGACGAAGCAAACCCTCACTCTGGGTGGGCAGGTCCATGTGAGCGCCGGCTGGATTGACGGCCACACCCACTGCTACCCCGCCTCCCCCATCTATCACGATGAGCCGGACAAGGTGGGCGTGGAATCCGGCGTCACCACCGTCATCGACGCCGGCAGCACCGGAGCCGACGATGTGGACGACTTCCAGCGTCTCGCCGCCACCTGCAAGACCCGGGTGCATGCCCTGCTCAACATCTCCCGCATCGGTCTGCTGCGTCAGAACGAGCTGGCGGATCCGGCAGACATCGATCCCGCCCTCGCCCAGGCGGCCATCCGGCGCCATCCCGGCTTCATCGTCGGCATCAAGGCGCGCATGAGCGGCAGCGTGGTGGGTGAAAGCGGTCTGCAACCCCTGCGCATGGCCAAGCAGATCCAGCAGGCCAATGGCAACCTGCCACTGATGGTGCACGTGGGCAACACGCCGCCGGATCTGGACGAGATCGTCGCCCTGCTGGGGGAGGGCGATCTGCTGACCCACTGCTTCAACGGCAAGCCCAACCGCATCCTGACCCCTGCGGGTGAACTGCGCCAGGCGGTGCGCGAGGCGATGCGGCGGGGACTCTTGCTCGACATCGGCCATGGCGGTGCCAGCTTCAGCTTCGAGGTGGCAGAGCTGGCCATTGCCCAGGGCATCCTGCCCCACACCATCAGTTCAGACATCTACTGCAAGAACCGCATCAAGGGGCCCGTCTACAGCCTTGCCCACGTGATGTCGAAGTTCTTCGCCATCGGCATGACCCTGGAGCAGGTACTCGCCTGCGTCACTCACCAGGCCGCCGATGCCCTGCGCCTGCCCGGTAAGGGGCGACTCGAGGTGGGCGCCGATGCAGACATCACCCTGTTCGAGGTGAGCTGCGGCCCCACTCTCTTTACCGATACCGAGGCCGGCACCCGCAACGGTGATCGGCAACTGCTCCCTCTCGCCGCCCTGGTGGGCGGCGCACTGGTTCTGACTCACTACGGGAAATCACACCATGCCTTCTGTGTATGAGAAATACCGGCTCAAACCGGTGATCAACGCCTCCGGGCGCATGACCATCCTCGGCGTATCCACCCCCGAGCAGGAGGTGGTCGATGCGGTCAACTTCGGCCTCGGCCACTACTTCGAGGTGAAGGATCTGGTCAACAAGACCGGCGCCTACCTGGCCGATCTGCTGGGCGTTGAAGATGCGGTGGTGGTCTCCTGCGCCAGCGCCGGCATCGCCCAGTCGGTGGCCGCCGTGATAGTGCGCGGCGACCCCTATCGCCTCGAGCAGTTGCATGCTCATGCCCACGACGTGCCGAGCGACATCGTGCTGCCCAAGGGCCACAACGTGAACTTTGGTGCCCCCGTCGGCACCATGGTCAACCTGGGGGGCGGCAGGGTGGTGGAGGCAGGCTACGCCAACGAGTGCACACCCGCCCAGCTGGCCGCCGCCATCCATGCCAATACCGCCGCCATCCTCTACATCAAGTCCCACCACTGCGTGCAGAAGAGCATTCTGTCGGTGACCGAGGCGGCCGAGGTGGCCAAGGCCCACGGGATCCCGCTCATCGTCGATGCAGCGGCCGAAGAGGATCTGCGTCTCTACTACAACCAGGGTGCAGATCTGGTCATCTACAGCGGCGCCAAGGCCATCGAAGGGCCCACCAGCGGCCTGGTGCTCGGCAGGCGTCAGTATGTTGAGTGGGTCAAGCAGCAGGCCAACGGCATCGGCCGTGCCATGAAGGTGGGCAAGGAGGGGATCCTCGGCCTGACCCACGCCATCGAGCGCTACCTGGCCAAAGAGAAGGAGAGCGGCACCGCCATGGTCGCCAAGATGACCCCCTTCATCGAGCGCCTCAACCAGCTGCCCGGCGTCAGCGCCAAGGTGGTGTGGGACAGCGCGGGGCGCGACATCGCCCGCACCGACATCGCCTTCGACCACCAGCAGATCGGCATGACCAGGGTGGAAGTGGTCTCCCGTCTGCAACAGGGTACCCCCGCCATCTACTGCCGCGGCTACAAGGCCAACGAGGGGCATATCGAGATAGACGTGCGCAGCGTCACCCTGCCCCAGCTCGACCAGATCCACTCCGCCATTGCCCACCTCGCTCAGGAGAACAACTGATGTCTCTTACCCCCAATTACTACCGCGATCGGGTCTGCCTCAACGTGCTGGCAGGTTCCAAAGAGAATGCCGTCGACATTTATGAGGCTGCCGAGGGCCACGTCCTGGTCGGTGTGCTCTCCAAGAACTACCCGGACATTCCCTCTGCCGTCGCCGACATGCAGGCCTACGCCAAGCTTATCGACAACGCCCTCTCCATCGGGCTGGGAG
Source organism: Aeromonas sp. PS2Canimalfood6 (assembly GCF_048276795.1). Lineage (NCBI taxonomy): Bacteria > Pseudomonadati > Pseudomonadota > Gammaproteobacteria > Aeromonadales > Aeromonadaceae > Aeromonas > Aeromonas sp. PS2Canimalfood6. The sequence goes on along the minus strand of NZ_JBLUXC010000010.1, from coordinate 28,824 downwards.
CAGGTGATCCGCGCCAGTCCGCCATGGTGGCCGAGCTGGCCCGCCAGTTGCAGCCTCAGCATGTCAATCAGGTGTTCACCGGGGTCGGGGCCAGCCGGGCGCTGCTCGGTCAAGCTGACACCCTCGTCAATGGCCTTGTCTCCCCCACCGGCATCCCCGGCATGGTGAAGATCTCCACTGGCCCCCTCAGCGCACAGCAGGCTGACGGCATCGTCCCCATCGACACCGCCATTGCCCTGCTCAAGGACATGGGCGGCAGCTCGGTCAAGTTCTTCCCCATGGGGGGACTCGCCTGCCGCACCGAGTATCAGGCAGTGGCCGAGGCCTGTGCCCGACACGGCTTCTGGCTGGAGCCCACCGGCGGCATCGATCTTGAGAACTTCGAGGAGATAGTGCGGATCGCGCTGGAGGCAGGAGTCGAGAAGGTGATCCCCCATGTCTACAGCTCCATCATCGACAGCGAGAGCAGCCAGACCCGGCCGGAGGATGTGCGTACCCTCCTCGCCATGGTGAAGGCACTGCTGGCATAGCAACCCCACAGGCACCGGTCCGATCACTGGGCGGTGCCTGGCTTGTTAATGACCCCCTTGTTAACATCGACCCACCATGCGCGACAGGAGTCCTCACCCCCTCATGACCAAGCTGCCCCACCCCAGACTCCAGCAACTGCTCGCCCTGCTTCACGCCGAGCCTCTGCCACAGGAGGAGCTGGCCCGCCGTCTCAATGTTTCCACCCGCACGGTGCGTACCGACGTGGCGACCCTGAACGAGCTCATTGCCACCCGGGGCGCCCACCTGATCCATCAGCGGGGCAGCGGTTACCAGCTCAAGATCTACAATCAGGGACTGTTCGATGCGCTGCTGGTCGCCCAGGGGCAGGAGAGCCCTCTGCCTCGCACCAGCCGCGAGCGGGTGCTGCACCTCCAGGTCTTGCTGCTGACGGCGGAACAGGGGATCAAACTCGACGAGCTGGCGGACACCTGGTATCTCAGCCGGGCGGCTTTGCAAGGGGACATGACGGAGGTGCGGGAGCGGCTCGCCCACTTCGGGCTCACCATCGACAGCAAACCCAGAGTGGGGATGCGCATTGCGGGAAGCGAGATGGCGATCCGCGCCTGCCTCACCCAACTGCTCTGCCAGGAGCTGCTGCACCAGCATCCGCTCCAGAGCCTGTTGCCCACCCTCTGCCCCAGCAAGACGCTGGAGGTAGTGGGCAACCACATTCACGAGCAACTCGGTCGCCATCAGCTGCGCCTGGCCGACGAGAGCCTGCAGCAAGTCACCGTCTACTGTGCCGTCGCCCTGCTTCGCCAGGCGTCTGGCCACGAGTTGCGCCAGTTTGCCAGCGACGACATCACCCCTCCCCTGGCAGTGGTGGCCCGCGACATCTATGCCGAGCTGCCAACCCTGACTTCACCGGGGCAGGAAGAGATCGCCTGTCTCGCCATCCAGATCCAGGCTCGCCTCACTGCAGAGACGCCCCTGCTCAGCCCGGCCATGGCGGCCGAGAGCGAGCAGCTGACTGCGCACCTGCTGGGTTACATCCACCACCACTACCCCTATGACCTGCGCGGCGACCCGCAATTGCGAGCCGACCTGCAGACCCATGTCGGCGCCATGCTGCTGCGGGTCAAATACCAGATTGGCAGCCACAATCCCCTGGCGGACCACATCAAGCAGTATTACCCCCTCGCCTACGACATCACCCTGGCGGCCATCTCTGAGTGGATCAGGCAGACCCCCTACCGGTTGACCCACCACGAGATCGGCTACCTGGTGATCCACATCGGGGTCGGCCTGGAGCGCCACTACGACATCGGTTACACCCGGCGCCCCCAGGCGCTGCTGCTGTGCGATGCGGGCAACGCCACCTTCCGGGTGCTGGAAGCACGCATCCGGCGGGAATACCCCCAACTGCAGCTGACCACGCTGGAGTCGGTGCGGGACTATGAGGGACTGGTACGAGTCGAGCAGGATTTCGTCATCAGCACCCTCAAGGTGAGCGAGAAGAATGCTCCCGTGGTGCAGGTCTCCCCCTTCCCGACCCAGTACCAGCTGGAGCAGCTCGGCAAGCTGGTGCTCGTCGATCGCACCCGTCCCTATCTGCTCGACAAGTATTTCGATGCCGACCACTTCATGGTGCTTGATGAACCCATCAGCCAGGGGGCGCTGTTTGATCGCATCTGCAGCCAGCTTGAGGCGGAGGATCTGGTGCAGAGCGGATTCCGGGGATCCTTGCAGGAGCGGGAGCAGATCGTCTCAACCATGCTGGGGGACGGCATCGCTCTGCCCCACTCCCTCGGCCTCCTGGCGCGCCGCACCCTGGTCTATACCGTGCTGGCCCCCCAGGGGATCGATTGGGGTAACGGCGAGAGCGCTACCCTCATCTTCGTGCTGGCCATCGCCAAGGCGGACTATGAGGAAGCCATGGGACTTTATGATCTGTTTCTGGCACTGATGAACGAAAAAGCCAGCAGAAGTCTGCTGGCTTGTCGGGATTTTGCCGCTTTCAAGGCGCTGGCTCGCAGCGCACCTTGAGCACGCCGAGGCGTATTACTCCTCATTGAAGCCCGAGGTGAACAGCGCCACCACGGCGGCCAGGGCCTCTACCTCTTCGGGGCCCTCCACCTGCACCTCCACCTGTTTGCCCTGGGCGGAGTCCAGCATCAGCAGGCCGATCACGCTGTCCGCGTCGGCCTCGACCCCCTCTTCGTTGCGCAGCAACACGTGGGCATCGAACCCCTGCACCAGCTCGAACAGCATCATGGCCGGTCGCGCGTGAATGCCTAACTTGTTTTTGACTTCTACCGAGGCGGAAACGGTCATCTGAGCATCCTGTGGATCTGTCAGGCGGGGTTTGAACGCTTGTCCAACGTGCGATGGCGGATCTGCACGTTCTTGCCAAGCAACCGGAATGCGCTGGCCAGCCGTTCGGCGATGAACACCGAGCGGTGTTGTCCGCCGGTACAGCCGATCCCGACGGTCACATAGCTGCGATTGTTGCGCTCCAGGTGGGGCAACCAGGTCCCCAGCATATTCTCGATCTGCTGGATGAACAGCATGACATCCGGCTGGCTGGAGAGGTAGTTGGCAACGGGCTCATCCTTGCCGGTGAAGGGCTTGAGCTCCGGGATCCAGTGCGGGTTGGGCAGGAAACGGGCGTCGAACACGAAGTCCGCATCCTTGGGAATACCGTACTTGAAACCGAATGACTCGAACACCAGCACCAGCTCGTTCTCTTTCTTGCCAAGCACCCGGGTTTTGATGAGCTCGCTGAGATCGTGAATGCTGAGGTTGGTGGTGTCGATGCGCAGGTCGGCGGTCGAGGAGAGCGGTGCCAGCAGGTGGGTCTCTTCCCGGATCGCCTCGTCCAGCGAAAGCTTGTTGCGGGACAGAGGGTGCAGACGGCGGCTCTCACCGTAGCGTTTGAGCAGGGTCGCGTTGTCCGCATCGAAGAAGAAGCTCGAAAACTTGACTCGCCCCTCGTTGCGCACCTGGCTCAGCAGGTTCTCCAGCCTGTCTGCCTGGGCAGGCAGGTTGCGCACGTCGATGCTGACAGCCAGCTTGTCATACTGGCTCTCCACCGACACGATCAACTGGGGCAGCAGGTTGACCGGCAGGTTGTCCACGCAGTAGTACCCGAGATCCTCGAGCACCCTCAGGGCCACCGTCTTGCCGGAGCCCGAACGACCGCTTACTACTATTAACTGCATCTTGTCCCCTCACGCCAACGTGGCTGTGTCAGACCCGGCCTCAGGCCGACGTCATGATCTGATAGAGTTCTTCGTCGCTGGTCGCCTGGCGCAGCTGGCGGCAGACGGCCTTGTCACCCAGTTTGGATGCCATCAGGGAAAGAGTCTTGAGGTGCTGCTTGCACTCGCTTTCCGGCACCAGCAATGCAAAGAGCAGGTCAACCGGTTGATTGTCGATAGAATCGAAAGGGATGGGCTCGGAGAAGGTCATCAACACGGCGGTCGGCGCGAAGGCGTCGTCAATCCGGCCGTGGGGGATGGCGATACCGGCTCCGATCCCGGTACTGCCCATCTTTTCTCGCGCCAGCAGGCTTTCAAACAGGACCTGGCGGGAAGCGCCGAGGCGCTCTGCGGCCAGTTCACTGATGATCTCGAGCGCGCGTTTCTTGCTGGTACAAGGGACCGCACTCTTGGTGCAGTCCCGACTCAGTATGTGTTCAAGTTGCATAGTTATTTTTGATTTAACTTATCTTTGTGCTTGATGATCTGCCGATCCAGTTTATCCAGCAGGGTATCAATCGCCGCATACATGTCGGCATGCTGCGAATTGGCGAACACCTCTCCCCCGCTGACATGCAGCTTGGCTTCGGCGATCTGGTTCAGTTTTTCGACGCTCAACACCACGTGTACGTTGTTGATATGGTCAAAGTGACGCTCGAGTTTGGCAAATTTGTTGTTCACATAATCACGCAGAGCTTCGGTAATCTCGACATGGTGTCCGGTCAGGTTAATTTGCATAACGTCTTCCTTTTGTTTGCCTAAACCAGGCGTTTGCGCTGATTGGATGGCGGGATCAACAAGGATTCACGGTACTTTGCGATCGTGCGTCTCGCCACCATAATACCCTGTTCGGCCAGCAAATCCGCGATCTTGCTATCACTAAGCGGCTTGGCGGGGTTTTCCGCCGTCACCAGCTTCTTGATCAGGGCGCGAATAGCGGTCGATGAGCACTCTCCTCCTCCCTCCGTATTGACGTGACTGGAGAAAAAAAACTTCAGTTCAAAAATGCCGCGGGGCGTATGCATGTACTTCTGGGTCGTGACCCGTGAAATGGTCGACTCATGCATCTCCACCGCTTCCGCGATGTCGTTGAGTACCATGGGTTTCATGGCCTCTTCGCCGTACTCGAAAAAGCCCTGCTGCTGCTCGACGATGCAGCTGGCCACCTTGAGCAGGGTGTCGTTACGACTCTCCAGGCTCTTGATGAACCACTTGGCCTCCTGCAAATGAGAACGGATGAACTGGGTATCCGTGCTGCTGCGGGCATTGCGCGCCATGGCCGCATAGGCCTCGTTGACACGGATGCGCGGAGCAGAATCCGGATTGAGTTCAACCACCCACTTGCTGCCCTTCTTGACCACGGACACATCCGGGATCACGTACTGGGATTCACTCTGGATGATGCCGTTGCCGGGTCTGGGCTCCAGTTGCTGGATGAGATCCAGCACCTCCTTGAGATCGCTCTCCTTGAGGCGGGTCTTGCGAGCCAGGGTGCGGTAGTCGCGATTGCCGAGCAGGTCCATGTGTTCGCGGATCACCTCTCTGGCTTCCTCGAGCCAGGGCAGGTCCGGCGAATACTGGCCGAGCTGGATCAGCAGACACTCTTGCACCGAACGGGCGGCGATGCCGACCGGATCGAAATGCTGCACCCGCTTGAGCACGGCTTCGATCTCATCCAGTTCGACTTCTACCTCCTCGCTGCTGACTGCAGCCTGAATATCCTCGAGGGTGGCAGTCAGATACCCGGATTCGTCGATGGCATCGATGATGGCAAGCGCGATGGCAGCATCCACATCACTGAACGGGGTGAGCCGCATCTGCCACAGCAGGTAGTCCTGCAGGTTCTCGGTGGTCTCCCCCTGATAGACGCTGTCTTCCCCGTCATGGATGGGGCCTGCACTCTGAGCTGTACCGGCCGAGTAGACCTCGTCCCAGGTGGTGTCCACCGGCAGTTCATCCGGCATGCTCTCCTGGGCCATGGCATCGCTGGAGTCGAGTTGACTGGCGTCCTGTGTCTCTGCCTGACTGGTTTCCTGCGCCTCGTTCTCCTCTTGCTCCAGCAAAGGGTTGTTGTCGAGCGCTTGCTGAATTTCCTGCTGGAGTTCCAGGGTGGAGAGCTGGAGCAGACGAATCGCTTGTTGTAATTGTGGCGTCATGGTCAGGGACTGACCGAGACGCAACTGTAATGTCGGCTTCATCTACGTCGGGATATCCTTATGTTCAGCGAGGCAGTCACCTAACAAAAATGAGGGGTGCCCCCTTACTATAGACTGAATTGATCGCCCAAATAGACGCGCTTGACCTGCTCATCGGCGAGGATATCGGCCGGCGCGCCCTCGGCAATCATCTTGCCGTGGCTGACGATGTAGGCCTTCTCGCACACATCCAGCGTCTCTCTGACGTTGTGGTCCGTAATCAGCACACCCAACCCGCGCTCTTTCAGATGCTGGATGATCTTTTTGATATCGATGACTGAAATAGGATCAACACCTGCGAAAGGCTCATCGAGCAGAATAAATCTCGGTTCTGCCGCCAGCGCCCGGGCGATTTCCACCCGGCGCCGCTCCCCACCCGAGAGGCTCTGGCCCAGGCTGTCGCGGATATGGGTGATATTGAACTCTTCCAGCAACTGTTCGACCTTATCCTCCCGCTCTTCGCGGCTCAACCCCTTGCGGGTCTGCATGACCCCCATCAAGTTGTCGAACACCGACAGGCGCCGGAAGATGGAGGCCTCCTGAGGCAGATAGCCGATGCCATTGCGGGCACGGATATGCATGGGCTGCAGGCTGATGTCCTGCTCGTCGATGGTGATGAGGCCGGCATCTCGCTGCACCAGGCCCACGATCATGTAGAAGGAGGTCGTCTTGCCCGCACCGTTCGGGCCGAGCAGGCCCACGATCTGGCCCGTTCCCACCTCCAGGCTCACATCGCTGACCACCATGCGGCGCTTGTAGCTCTTTTGCAGACCCGTTGCTTTTAACACTGCCATGGCTGTTGTTTCCTACTTCTTCTGATCGGCGGGTTTGTCAAAGTTCTCCACCTGATCCGGCAGGAACACCGTCTTGACGCGCTGGGTGGGCCCCTTGCTCTCGGCAATCATCTTCTGCTTGACGATGTCGTAGCGAATGAGATCGCCGGTCACCTGGCTGTCTTCCTGCTTGAGCTGGCCATTGCCGGTGATGGTCACCAGCCGGTTCTTAAGCTCGTAGCGGATGCTGTTGCCATGGGCATTAACCGGTTTGCCGTTGTCCAGCACCTGGAAGAAGGTGGCTGGGTTGCCATACGCGGTCATGACCTCGGCGCCCTTGTCGCCGGAGCGGATCACCACCACCTTGTCAGCCTTAATCTTGATGGTGCCCTGGGTGATGATGACATCCTCGCTGAAGGTGATGCGGTTGTCCTGCATCTCGGCCACCTGCTTGACAGCATCCACATAGACCTTCTCGGCAAAGTCGGACTCTTTGGCATTCAGGGAACCGCACAGCAACAGGGCCGTGAGGGCCAGATTAACGTTTTTCATTGAAATAAGTGGCATGGCCTTTATCCAGTAACTCGAAATATTTACGTTCCAGGTGACCCTTGAGGCCAACGCCCTCGGTCTGGAACTCCTGGCCCACAATGCTGATGTGCTGGTTGCTTCTCATCCCCTGCGTCACCAGATCCAGCTCCAGATAGGAGGTATCCAGCGTGGAGATGAAGGAGGCGGGCAGCAGACCGTCCAGATGCACCTTGTCACGGAGGATCACATTGTCATCGGTGTTGAGCACCCCGGTTTCGGCCGTCAGCTTCCATTCGGCCGCGCCCTTGTCATCGAACATGTAGACCACCGGCCTGGTGAAAGTGGCCTGCTCGAGTACCTGGTAGTACTCCGCATATTCGGATTCCAGCCGCTCGGTGCGCTTGCCCTGCTCGTTGAAGCGGGTCGTCACCAACTCTCTGGCGGTGAAGTCCGGTTGAAAATTTTCCGTCTTGGTGGTCGGCTCGGGGACCAGCTCGATCTCCCCCAGCTGCCAGGCCGCCAGCGCAGCCAGAAACAGCAGGCCGAACAGCACAGTCTGTTTGTTCATCGCGACGCCTCGGGTTGATAGTCAGCCAATCCCTGGGCCTGCAAGATCAGGTCGCACACCTCGCGCACGGCCCCGACGCCACCGCCAAGCCGCGTCACCAGGTCCGCCTTCGCCAGCACAAGCGGATGGGCGTCGGCAACGGCGATACCCAGGCCGCAAGCCTGCATCACCGGCAGATCGATGGTGTCATCTCCCATATAGGCGGCTTGCGATGCATCCAGCCCGAGCTTGGTCAGCAAGGCCTCGAAGTGGGGCAGCTTTTGGTCTGCACCCTGCACCAGGTGCTGGACTCCCAGACTCTTCATGCGATCGCTGACGATGCGGGAGTTTCGCCCCGTGATGATGGCAATCTCGATGCCCGCATTGAGCAGGGCACGCATGCCGGCACCGTCACGGGTGCAGAAAGTCTTCAGCTCTTCGCCGTTATTGCCCATATAGATGAAGCCGTTGGAGAGCACCCCATCCACATCGCACACCAGCAGGCGGATCTGCGCCGCCTTCTCGTACTGGCTGCGCGTCACCGGACCATAGAGGGTCGGTACGTCTTGCATCAAATTACTCCGGCTTTCAGCAGGTCATGCATGTTGAAGGCACCCAGCGGGTGTCTCTCCCCATCCACGACCAACAACCCGTTGATTTTCCTGGTTTCCATCAGCTTGACGGCCTCGGCCGCCATCATCTCAGGCCCTACGGTAACACAGTTCACCGTCATGACGCGGCTGATGGGGGTGTGATGGATGTCCACCTGCAGGTCCAGAATGCGGCGCAGGTCACCATCGGTGAACAGACCGGCAAGCAGCCCTTGATCGTCCACCACCGCCGTCATGCCGAGCCCCTTGCGGCTCACTTCCAGCAGCGCCTGGCTGATGGTGGCATCTATCCCCACCTTGGGCAACAGCTCGCCGCTGTGCATCAGATCGCCCACTCGCAACAGCAACCGCTTGCCGAGGGACCCGCCCGGATGCGACAGAGCAAAGTCATCGGCTGTGAAGCCACGGGCCTCCAGCAGGGCCACGGCCAGCGCGTCCCCCATTACCAGGGTGGCGGTAGTGCTGGATGTCGGGGCCAGACCGAGGGGGCAGGCCTCTTTCTCCACCTTGATGCACAGGTGCACGTTGGCCTCTTTCGCCATGGTGGAAGCCGGATTGCCTGTCATGCAAATGAGTGGAATGCCGCGGCGCTTGAGCACCGGCAGCAGGGCCAGGATCTCGTCGCTCTCGCCGGAGTTGGATATGGCGATGATGAGATCCCCGGCTGAGATCATGCCGAGATCCCCGTGGCTCGCCTCGCCCGGGTGCAGGAAGAAGGCGGGCGTTCCCGTGCTGGCCAGGGTCGCGGCAATCTTGTTACCGATATGACCCGACTTGCCCATGCCGGTCACCACTATCTTGCCGCCACAGCGCAGCACCATCTCGCAGGCGCGCTCGAACGCCTCGTCAAGGTACTGGTAGAGTCCATCAATGGCTTGTTTTTCTATGTCCAGCACCGCTCGGGCGCTGCGACGGAAATCGAACAATTCAGACACTTTTTCAGGCTTTACAGACATAAAGGCACAGCTCCGGGCCGAAATTTGCTGCGGGATTATAAAAAAGTCTGCCGAGATAAGCGAATCGGATGCGGAATGGGCGGTCATTGACGCAGGTTGTTACATAAAACTGTCGCGTACTTGGGGGGGAAACCCGCTCAATAGTTGTTCCTCGCTGTTGCTTAGACCTAGACTAGCCCATAAAATTCGCTCTTCATTTATACCGGATGGACAATTGTTTGAACGATGACCTGATCACCATCTCCGACCTGACCTTCAGTCACGGGGATCGGCTGCTGTACGACAGGATCAACCTGACCATTCCCCGTGGCAAGGTCACCGCCGTCATGGGTCCGAGCGGGATCGGCAAGACCACCTTGCTGCGCCTGATCGGGGGCCAGCTCAAGCCTGAGTCCGGTCAGATCCTGTTTGACGGGGAAGACGTTCCCACTCTCTCCCGTTCACGCCTGTATGAAGTGCGTAAACGGATGAGCATGCTGTTCCAGAGTGGCGCATTGTTCACCGGCATGACCGTCTTCGACAACGTGGCCTTCCCGCTGCGGGAGCACTCCGGCCTGCCGGAAGAGCTGATCCGCACCATCGTCATGATGAAACTGCAGGCTGTCGGTCTGCGCGGGGCGGCCAAGCTGATGCCGTCCGAGCTCTCCGGTGGCATGGCGCGTCGCGCGGCCCTGGCGAGATCCATCGCGCTGGATCCGGATCTCATCATGTATGACGAGCCCTTCGTGGGGCAGGACCCCATCACCATGGCGGTGCTGGTGAAGCTCATCAAGGAGCTCAACGATGCCCTCGGCATCACCTCCGTCATCGTCACCCACGACGTGAAGGAGGTGCTGAGCATCGCCGACTACGCCTACATCATCGCCAACCGCAAGGTAGTGGCACACGGCACACCGGAGCAGCTGCGCGAGGAGCACAATCCCGAAGTCGAGCAGTTCCTCAAGGGATTGCCCGACGGTCCTGTTCCGTTTCATTTTCCGGCAGGCGACCTGCTACAGGATCTGTGATGTTGACAAGTCAGATAAGCAAGCTGGGCCGCAGCGGTGTGCGTTTCATCAACGCCGTCGGCCGGGCAACCATCATGCTGTTTCATGCACTGGCAGGACGACCCCAGCCACGCAAGCACTTCCCGCTGCTGGTGCAGCAACTGTATGTGGTGGGAGTGCAATCCGTCGCCATCATACTGGTGTCAGGCCTCTTCATCGGCATGGTGCTCTCCCTGCAGGGTTACAACGTATTGAAGGATTTCGGCGCAGAGCAGAGCCTGGGGCCTCTGGTTTCCCTCTCCCTGCTCCGTGAGCTGGGTCCTGTGGTCACCGCCCTGCTGTTCGCCGGTCGTGCGGGCTCCGCCCTCACCGCCGAGATCGGCCTGATGAAGGCCACCGAGCAGCTCTCCAGCCTGGAGATGATGGCGGTCGATCCGCTGCGCCGGGTCGTGGCGCCCCGCTTCTGGGCCGGGGTCATCAGCATGCCGCTGCTGGCCTTCATGTTCAGCCTGATCGGCATCTTTGGCGGCAAGCTGGTTGGTGTCGACTGGCTGGGGGTGGACGAAGGCAGTTTCTGGTCCGCCATGCAGGCCTCCGTCGACTGGCAGGACGACATCATGCAGGGCGCCATCAAGAGCCTGATCTTCGCCCTGGTGGTGACCTGGATAGCGCTCTTCAACGGCTATGATGCCAAACCGACCTCGGCCGGGATCAGTCAGGCGACGACCCGTACCGTGGTTCACTCATCCCTGGCCGTGCTCGGTCTGGATTTTATACTCACCGCAGTCATGTTTGGATAAGGGAAAGATGAAGTTCAGCAAAGTAGAATTTCTGGTTGGCGCCTTCATGCTGGCTGGCATCGCGGCCATTCTGGCATTGGCACTGCAAGTGGCGGGATTGAGTTTCAAACCGGAAGGAGAAACCTATACCCTGCGCGCCCATTTCGATAATATCGGCGGCCTGAAAGTGCGCTCGCCGGTCAAGGTCGGCGGCGTCGTCGTCGGTCGTGTCAGCGACATCACCCTGGATCCCAAGAGCCAGGTCCCCATCGTTTCCCTGCAGATGCAGAAGAGTGCCGGCGAGTTCTCCGAGACCAGCACCCTCTCCATCCTGACCTCTGGCCTGCTCGGTGAGCAGTACATCGGTTTGGCACCGGGGTTCAGCGATGAGGAGATGGGCACCAGCATGCTCAAGGATGGCGACATGATCGAAGACACCAAGTCCGCCATCGTGCTGGAAGATCTGATTGGCAAGTTCCTCTACAGCCAGTCCTCCCCGGCCAACACACCCGCAACCAAGGAGTAACCATGTTCAAGAAGATCGCCCTGATGCTGGGTCTGATGACCAGCATGCTGTTCTCCCTCGTCGCCCGTGCGGATGTCAATACTTCGGACCCCTATGCCCTCGTGGATCAGGCCGCCCAGCAGACCTTTGCCCGCCTGAAGGCCGATCAGGCCCAGGTGAAGAGCAACCCCGATCACCTGCGCGTCATCATCCGCGAGGAGCTGCTGCCCTACGTGGACAACCGCTTCGCCGCCTACAAGGTGCTCGGCAACCAGATCAAACAGACGACCCCTGCCCAGCGTGACGCCTTTGTGGACGTCTTCACCGAGTACATGGTGAGCTCCTACGCGGACGCCCTGGCACACTTCGACAAGCAGACCGTCAAGGTCCAGCCTGGCAAAGCCGCCGAGAGCAACATCACCGCCGTCAACGTCAGCGTGAAAGAGGCCGGCAAGCCGGACATCTTCCTCGAGTTCAAGCTGCGCAAGAACAACAAGACCGGCGAGTGGAAAGCCTTCGACATGGTTGCCGAAGGGATCAGCCTGCTCTCTGCCAAGCAGAACGAGCTGGGTGGCCTCATCCGCCAGAACGGCATCGATGCGGTGATCGCCCAGCTGCGTGAACACAACGCCAAGCCGCTGGTGATCAAGTCATGATCCTGAGCGGTGACTTGCAGGCCCCGCAGGTCAACGATCTGTGGCAACGCCGCGCCGACTGGTGGCAGGACGACCGGCTCGAACTCGATGCCGTCACTACCCTGGATTCCGCCGGCCTTGCCCTGCTGGTCAAGTGGGCCAAGGCGGCACTGGCACGGGGTGCCACTCCGACACTGGTGGGTGCCTCCAACGATTTCCATACGCTGGCCAACCTTTACGGGGTGGCCAGCCTCTTTCATTCAACCCCGCTCACAACTGAGGACTCATAATGCAAGTCTCTGAAATTGAAGCGATACTCCTCGAGGCTTTGCCATTGTCCGAAGTCCATGTCAAAGGGGACGGCAGTCACTACCAAGTGATCGCCGTCGGCGACATGTTTGACGGCATGAGCCGGGTCAAGAAACAACAGGCCATCTATGCCCCGCTGATGGACAAGATCGCCACCAACGAGATCCACGCTCTCTCCATCAAGGCCTATACCGACGCCGAGTGGAAACGCGAGCGTAAATTCCAGCTGCCCTCCTGATTTGGTAAAGAAGTAAACCATGGACAAATTCAAGATCACCGGCCCCTGCACCCTCTCCGGTGAAGTGACCATCTCCGGCGCCAAGAATGCCGCCCTGCCCATCCTGTTTGCCACCCTGCTGTGTGACGAAGAGGTTCAACTCTCCAACGTACCGCGCCTGAAAGACGTGGGTACCACCCTCAAGCTGCTGGAGATGCTGGGCGCCACCACCAAGGTCAACGGCAACGTGACCGTGCTGACCGGCGCGGTAAACAATCATGTCGCCCCCTACGAGCTGGTGAAGACCATGCGTGCCTCCATCCTGGCCCTGGGCCCGCTGGCAGCCCGCTTCGGTGCAGCAGACGTCTCCCTGCCCGGCGGCTGTGCCATCGGTGCCCGCCCGGTCAACCTGCATGTTCACGGCCTGGAGCTGATGGGCGCGAAGATCGTCATCGAAGAGGGCTACATCAAAGCCCGCGTCGACGGCCGCCTGAAAGGTGCCCACATCCTGATGGACATGGTTTCCGTGACCGGTACCGAGAACCTGATGATGGCCGCCACCCTGGCTGACGGTCGCACCGTGATCGAAAACGCCGCCCGTGAGCCCGAGGTGGTCGATCTGGCCAACTTCCTCAACGCGCTGGGCGCCAAGATCCAGGGCGCCGGCACCGATACCCTGACCATCGACGGCGTAGAACGTCTGCACGGTGGCAGCTACAGCGTGCAGCCCGATCGCATCGAGACCGGCACCTTCCTGGTGGGCGCCGCCGTGACCGGTGGCAAGATCACCTGCCGCAACACCGACCCCAGCCTGCTGGAAGCCGTACTGGTCAAACTGGAAGAGGCTGGCGCCCTGATTGAAAAGGGTGACGACTGGCTCACCCTCGACATGACAGGTCGTACCCTGAAACCTGTCACCATCAAGACCGCCCCCTACCCGGCGTTCCCGACCGACATGCAGGCACAGTTCACCGTGCTGAACGCGGTCGCCCAGGGCACCGGCATGGTCACCGAGACCATCTTCGAGAACCGCTTCATGCACGTGCCCGAGCTGGTACGGATGGGTGCCGACATCGAACTGCAGGGCAATGTGGCCATCTGCCGCGACACCCAGCAGCTCAAGGGTGCCCAGGTGATGGCGACCGATCTGCGCGCCTCCGCCAGCCTGGTGCTGGCCGGCTTCGTGGCCGAAGGGGCCACCATCGTCGATCGCATCTATCACATCGACCGTGGCTACGAAAACATCGAGCACAAGCTGCAAGGCCTGGGTGGTCGCATCGAGCGCATCAAGGAATAAGCTGGCTTCACCATGAGCCGACGATAAAAAAGGCCCCCTCGCCAGGCGAGGGGGCCTTTTTCATGACTCCGAATGGCGGCACCCCCTTCTCCCCTTGCGGGAGAAGGGGCGGGGATGAGGAGGACAAGCAGACACCCTTTCCCCGAGGGAGAGGGTCAAGGGCTCAGGCGGTCAGCCGCTCCAGCTCGCCGATAAGCCAGATGGCCTCCTGGCGATGGGAGCCGCACACGTCCGCCATGGGGCGAAAGCCGCCGCACACCGCCGGGCGCTCCGGCTGACCGAAGATCTTGCACCCCAGGTGCGCATCGAGCTGCACACAGGGCACACCGGCGGGCTTGCCATCCGGCATGCCGGGAATGGCACTGCTGATGCTGGGGGCGATGCAGCAGGCACCGCATCCCTGACGACATTCCATGTGATTTTTCCTCTGTGGGGCACCGCAGTGTAGCAAGGAGTCCGGTTTCTCCTAAGCCTTATCCCTGCCCGGGCATCCTGGCGCCCTGCAGAGCGCAAAAAGCCCGGCAGTGCCGGGCTTTTTGCTGCGGGAGTCAGCACATCACAGGATGATGTCGCGTACCACGCTGTCCTTGCGATCCAGGAAGTGGATCGACTTGATACGACGGCATGAGAGTACGTGACTTGCCGCCACCGCCATCCTCCTGCTTACAGGATGATGTCGCGTACCACGCTGTCTTTGCGATCCAGGAAGTGGATCGGCTTGATACGACGGCATGAGAGTACGTGACTTGCCGCCACCGCCATCCTCCTGCTTACAGGATGATGTCCCGTACCACGCTGTCTTTGCGATCCAGGAAGTGGATCGACTTGATACGACGGATGGTGCGCGATTTGCCGCGGATCAGCAGGGTCTCGGTGGTTGCCATGACGCCGTCGCTGGTGATCCCTTCCAGCAGATCACCCTTGGTGATGCCAGTGGCCGAGAAGATGACGTTGTCATTCTTGGCCAGATCTTCGAGCTTGAGCACCTTGCTCACGTCGATGCCCAGCTCCTCGCAGCGCGCGATCTCCTGTTCACCCAGGGCGCGAACCTCGGGGCTGTCACCCTTGACCTGGTGGCGGGGGATCAGGCGAGCCTGCATGTCGCCGTCCAGGGCACGGATCACCGCCGCCGAGATCACCCCTTCCGGCGCGCCACCGATGCCGTAGAGCATGTCCACTTCGCTGTCCGGCAGACAGGTGAGGATGGAAGCGGCCACGTCGCCGTCGGGAATGGCGAACACCCGCACTCCCAGACCCTGCATCTCCTTGATCGCCTTGTCATGACGCGGCTTGGCCAGGGTGATGACGGTCAGACGGGAGAGGGGCTTGCCGAGCGCCTTGGCCACGGCCTTGAGGTTCAGCTCCAGGGCCTGATCGAGATCGATGGCGCCTCTCGCCTTGGGGCCCACGATCAGCTTTTCCATGTACATGTCGGGGGCCTTGAGGAAGGATCCCTTGTCGCCCACCGCCAGCACGGCCAGGGCATTGGCCTGACCCATGGCGGTCATGCGGGTCCCTTCGATGGGGTCGACCGCGATGTCCACGGCGTCGCCCTGACCCGTGCCCACCTTCTCGCCGATGTAGAGCATGGGGGCTTCGTCGATCTCCCCTTCGCCGATCACAATCTCGCCATCGATCTGGATCTGATTGAGGATGTGACGCATGGCCGCCACGGCCGCGCCATCGGCGATATTCTTGTCACCACGTCCGAGCCACTTGTAGCCAGCCAGTGCAGCCGCTTCCGTCACTCGGGAAAATTCGATTGCCAGTTCACGTCTCATCGCATATCCAACCTTAGGAGCTCGAAAACGGGCGGCATTCTACCACAAGGGCAAACCTTTGCGCGTAAAAGTGGCGACCAGCCACATAAATCCCGGTTTTCATCCCGCTGACATGGAACCGACACGGTTTGTTCATTGCACGGTCACCCGACTGTCATCTGTCACTTCTAGCATGGCCCCGTCTTTTAAAACAAAAGCTTGCAACACAAGGGATCATGATGAAAAAGCTGACAGTAGTAGCATTGGCTCTTACCGCCGCCTTCCAGGCTCAAGCCGTCGAAGTGTACAAAAACGAGAGCACCCTGCTCGACCTCTACGGCCGCATCTACGCCGGCCAGTTCTTCGGCGAGAAGAAAGAGCTGGACGCCAACGGTGACATCAAGAACGAATACAGCGACAAGCAGGGGGCCAACCAGTTTGTCCGTCTGGGCGCCAAGGTAGAGAGCGAGATCAACCCGGGTCTCAAGGCGCTGGCCCAGTACGAACTGCAGATGTACATCAACGACAGCGAGAAGACCGTCAGCGAGAACTCCGACAACCTGCGTACCCGTCTGGCGTTCGCCGGTGTCGGCGCCAACTGGGGGACCGTCACCTTCGGTCGCCAGAAGGGGGCTCCTGGCTTCCTGGCGGACTGGACTGATGTCTCTCTCTCCGACGGTTACGGCAACGAGGCACTGGGCGCCAAGACCGACACCTTCGCCACCAACCGCGCCGGCTCCGTGCTGAAGTACTCCGGCCTGTTCAACGGTTTCCAGGTTGATACCAGCTACAAGTTCGATGGCGGTGACACCGAAGAGACCTCCAGCAAGGACAGCGATGCCGCCTACGGTGCCGCCGTGGCCTACACCTTCCCGTTCAACCTCTCCCTGGGGACCGCCTACAACGTGGGCATCCGCGACAAGAGCGGTGAAGAGGATGCCAAGCTGTGGCTGCTCTCCGCCAAGTACGACAACAAGGCCCTCTACGCCGCCCTGAGCTATGCCGACGGCAGCGACTTCCTGGCCACTGGCAAGGATCACACCGGCTGGGAAGGGGCGCTGGGTTACAACTTCGAGAGCGGCTTCGGCCTGATGGCCCTGTGGAACAAGCAGAAGGTGGAGCAGGCTGGCAAGTCTGACTACGACTCCATCGACTACTACACCCTGGGTGCCCAGTACAAGTTCAACAAGAACCTGCGCGTCATCGGCGAGTACCGCATCAACAACCTCGACAGCCATGACAGCGGCAAGCTCAACACCAAGGATGACTTCCAGCTGGCGGCCCGCTACGACTTCTAAGTCGGCAACCACCTG
The DNA here is from genome assembly GCF_048276795.1 of Aeromonas sp. PS2Canimalfood6. Lineage (NCBI taxonomy): Bacteria > Pseudomonadati > Pseudomonadota > Gammaproteobacteria > Aeromonadales > Aeromonadaceae > Aeromonas > Aeromonas sp. PS2Canimalfood6. Next base: position 11,658 of record NZ_JBLUXC010000010.1, on the reverse strand, counting down.
ACGACACGGCGCGCAGAGCACTCTGCGCGCCGTTTTTCATTTGGGAAGATCGCGTTGTCACTGAGGCTCAGAGCTTCTTCTGCCAGAACATGGCCCGGCCCACCTCGGGATCGAGCTCATAACCCGCAAAGCCGCTGGCACGATAGGCAGCCTGGGCCACCTTGTTCCCCTCCAGCACCTCCAGGGTCAGCTTGCAGCAACCGAGCTCCCGGGCGAGCCGTTCCGCCTCCGCCAACAGCTGCTTGCCGATGCCCTGGCCGCGATGGGCAGGGTGCACCGCCACGTCGTGGATATTGAGCAGCGGCTGACAGGCGAAGGTCGAGAAGCCCTCGAAGCAGGTGGCAACGCCAGCGGGCTCCCCATCGACCCAGGCCAGCAGCACATGGGCACCGGGTCGCGCGGCCAGGGCGTCGGCCAGATTCGCCTTCACCTCGTCCGCCAGCGCACTGCCGCCCCCCATCTGGTCCCTGGCGTATTCGTCCAGCATCGCGATCAGCGCCTCGCCGTGGCGAGGGTTGTGCAGATCCGCCCTGATGATCTCGACCATGTTTCTCTCCCTGTGTGTTCCGGATGGTACGCCAAGGCGCGAGGCCACCATGGTAGCGTCCCCTCCGAACCGAACCAAGGCTCCCCCGGCCTTTTCCCCGAGGTTCCGACCCCTCAGTGCCTGCCCGCCAATGATCTCTTTTTCTTGCATCTTCTCCTTGCAAGGCAAATGAAAATCAATATCATTAGCAACCTCTCGCGATGAGAGAAATCAATAATTACAAATAAATCAACAAGTTCAGGCCGATTGGTCGACAAAGAGTCACACCCAGATGAACCATTCCAACCCCCCGCGCGCCTTGCTGGGCGTCGCCTTGCTGGCGGTTTGCACCAGCCCCCGTGCCGAAGACGAAACTCTGACCGTGGTCGGCAAACGCAGCCAGCATGAAGAGGTCGCCACCGCGACCCGCACCGCCACCCCGGCCAAGCTGGTGCCCCAGAGCATCGAGAGCGTCAAGGCAAGCGAGCTGACCGCCTTCGGCCAGCCCACCCTGAGTGAAGCCCTGACCGGCATCCCCGGCGTCAACGCCAGCGGCGACACCCGCTTTGACGGCGTCACCATCCGCGGTTTCAGCGCCAGCAACGACTTCTACCTCGACGGCCTGCGCGACGACATGCAATACACCCGCGACCTTGGCAATATCGAACGGGTCGAAGTGCTCAAGGGCCCCGCCGCCGTGCTCTACGGCCGTGGCAGCACGGGCGGCATCGTCAACCGGGTCAGCAAGGTTCCCCAGAAGGGGCAGGCCTCCAGCGTCAGCGCCCAGGTCGGCAGCTTCGACAGCCGACGCTTCGCCGCCGATCTCAACGGCGAGGCAGGAGAGCGGGTACAGGTGCGCCTGAACCTGGCCCAGGAGGACAAGGAGAGCTTTCGCGACGACGTGACCAGCAAGCGCACCCTGCTGGCCCCCTCCGTCAACTGGGAGATCACCGACACCCTGAACTGGCTGGTGCAATACGAGCGCAACGAGCACGATCGCACCCCGGATCGCGGCATTCCCGGCGTCGATGGTCGCCCGGCGGATGTCCCCATCGAGAGCGTCTACAGCGACACCCGCCGCGACTTCATCGACGATGTGGCCCAGTCCACCCGCTCCCGCTTCACCTGGGACATCAACGATCAGTGGCAACTGCGCCAGCAGCTCGGCTACACCACCCTCGACAGCCAGTTCGACAATACCTATGTCACCAGCGTCAAGGGTGACAAGGTGACCCGCGCCCGCTGGCAGCAGGATCTCAAGGCCAGCAGCCTCACCAGCAACACCGAGGCGGAAGGCCAGCTGCAAACCGGCCCCATCGCCCATCGTCTGCTGGTGGGCCTGGAGCAAGGCTGGCAGGATCGCACCCCCAAGCTCTACCAGAACGCCAGCCCGATCCCGGCAGGCAACCTCTATGATCCGGGCTCCCTGCCCACCTACGACGGCGCCATGAAACTCTCCAGCGACGCCCATCACAGGGTGCGCGGTGTCGGCCTCTATGTGCAGGATCAACTCAGCCTGGGCGACTGGCACCTGCTGGCGGGACTGCGCCGCGACGACTTCACCGTCACCAGCCGCCGCAACGACCTCGACAAGGAAGAGACCCTCTCGGTCACCAGCCTGAGTCCGCGCCTGGGCCTGGTGTGGAACCCCATCGAGGAGCATGCCTTCTACACCTCCTACAGCAAGACCTTCACCCCGGTGGGCGGTGAGCTTATCGGCATCACCCCGGGGGACAAGAACAACAACCTGGATCCCCAGCACACCCGGCTCTATGAAGGGGGCGTGAAGAGCGACTGGCTGAACGGCCGCCTCGCCACCACCCTCTCCCTCTACCGGCTGGAGATGTACAACAAGCGCAGCAAGGATCCGCTGGATCCCACTAAGGTGATCCTCACCGGTCTGCAGCGCACCGACGGCATCGAGCTGAGCGCCCGTGCCCAGCTGACCGACGAGATCTATCTGCGCGGCGGCGTCGCCATCCAGGATGCCGAGCAGGTCAAGGCAGACGCGGACCTGCAAGGCAAGCGACCGATGAACGTCTCCCGCCAGAACGGCCAGCTGTTCGCCGGCTACCAGAGCGGCAAGCAGGGCTGGTTCGGCGAGACCGGGGTGACGGCGGTGGGGGATCGCTTCGCCGACAACGCCAACACCACCACCTTGCCCGGTTACGCCCGCTTCGACGCCCGTGCCGGCTACCGCTGGCCCCAGTGGGAAGCCCAGCTGAGCGTGGAGAACCTGACCGATCACGACTACTTCGTCAGCGCCACCAGCGCGGCCCAGATCATGCCGGGCACGCCCCGTCAGCTGCACCTGACCGCCGCCTACCGCTTCTGATCCTCCCTGTTTACCGACCCCTCTGGCCAGCGTTCGCTGGCCAGATTGTTATGAAGCACCGAACGATGACACGCAGAAAACTCCCCCTGCACAACAACAAGTGGGTGCGCCGCATCCACGCCTGGGCCGGCTTTGCCACCCTCACCCTGATGCTGCTCTACGGCCTCACCGGCCTCTGGCTGCAACACAGGGCCGTGCTGCCCCTGCCCGGTCCCCACACCGCCAAATCGAGCGAAGAGATAGTACTGAGCACGCCGCTGGCCAGCCCGGATGAACTGAAAGCCCTGCTGCAACAGCGTTATGCAGACATGTTCGAGGAGGGGCGACCCCAGATCACCCCGCCCCAGACCCTGCCCACACCATCCGGCTCTCTCACCCTGCCGGCCCGCTGGGAGCTGCGCGGCGTCACCCTCAGCCAGAGCGTGGCCGCCAGCTATGTGGAAGGCACTCTGCTGGTGCGCACCGAGCTGCAGCAGGCCAACTTCGCTGCCAGCCTCAACCGGCTACACCGTGGCATGGGCACCGGCCTGCCCTGGCAACTGGTGGGAGATCTGGCGGCCCTGGCCATGCTGCTGCTGGCCCTCACCAGCCTGCTGATGTGGAACAAGCTGCACGGCCCCGCCGGTCGCGGCATCGCCCTGCTGCTGCTGGGCGCCCTGGTCACCGTGCTGGTGGCCCTGCTCTAGCCCTTTTACCGACACCAAAACGGGATCCTGCTCCCGGCGGCGGTAACCTTGCCCGCACCTCGGGTAACAAAGGGTAACCGGCCGCCGATGGGGGTCACAGTTGGCGACCAGGCGGCTGGATAGGGAGCACCTGCGGCTGATAGGGTGCGCCCAGCTCCCGAACGCCACGAGGAATCATGCGCATCTCCAGCATCGAATGCGGGCGAGTGGTGGCCATCCTGGCCGTGATGACCATCCATCTCTCCCCTTTCAGCAACCCCTTCGACCCCGCCCTGTGGGACGGCACGCCCTACCCTCTGGTCGGGGCCGTCATCAACCAGCTCTGCCGCTTCGCGGTGCCGCTGTTCTTCCTGTGCGCCGGTTACTTCTTGCAACCCGCCCTCGCCGCGGGCCACCCGCTGACCGTCGCACTGCGCTACTGCCGACCCCTGCTGGGGCTCTGGCTGGCGTGGAGCCTGCTCTACGTGCTGATACCGTTCAACCCGCTCGCGGCGGTGAGCGAGGGCTACCTGCACGCCATGGCGGGCCAGTGGCAGATGCAGCTCGGGGATCCGCTCAACGTCTGGTGGGTGGGCGGCATGATCCACCTCTGGTTCCTGCCCGCCCTGATGGTGGCGGTGCTGATCCTGGGGCTCTGCCAGCAGGTCCGCCTGCCGAGGCTGGCCCTGCTGCTGGGGGCCCTGCTCTACGCCCTGGCCCTGATCGGTGGCTCCTATGGTCCGCTGCTGCCGGGGGGCGAGTGGGCCCTGCTGACCCGCAACGGCCCCTTCTTCTCCCTGCTGTTCGTGGCTCTCGGCGCCGAGCTGCGCCTGCGTGCCTGGCAGCCGGACGCCAGGCGCTGCGCCCTGATGATGATGGCGGGGATGGGGCTTTATGCCCTGGAGGCCGCAGGGCTGCTGCGCGTTGCCGCCGTCCCCCTCGCTCGTCATGATTTCCTGCTGGGTTCGCTCCCCTGGGCGCTGGGGCTGTTCGGCCTGCTGCTGGCCAACCCCGCATGGGGCAAAGGCAGCTGGCTGGAGCGCCAGGCCCCCAAGGTGCTCGGCCTCTACTGTCTGCACATGATGCTGGTGGTGTGGCTGATGATCTTCGGCCCCCAGGGCAAACAGGTGTGGTGGGAACTCCTCAAGGTACCCGCGCTGCTGGCGCTCACTCTGCTCGGCTACCGACTGCTGGCGGCCACCGCCCTCAGCCGCTGGTTGCTGCGGGCTCGCTAGAAACAGGACCCTGACCAGCCAGCAGATCAACGTGGTTCAGCGCAAAATCGTGCATCTGCTGGAGCAGGGGGATCAGGGCGACGCCAAGGGGGCTCAGACAGTACTCCACCCTGGGCGGTACGTCGGGGTAGAGGGTGCGGATGATGACACCGTCGCTCTCCAGCTCCTTGAGCTGGGCGGTGAGCACCTTCTGGCTCACCTCGGGCAGGCAGCGGCGCAGGTCGCCAAAGCGCCGGGTCTGTTCGCGCAGATGAAACAGAATGGCCGGCTTCCATTTGCCGGTCAGCAGGCTTAATACCTGATAGGCGGGACAGGGCAGTGAGGGCACGGTATGGCTCGTGAGTGGTTACTTTGCGGTAACTATGCCACGAAAATGTGCCTTCTTGCAGCCAAGATGCCGGCTTCCTATGATGCGGATTCCGTCAATCAACGCCCACGAGAGGTTTATCATGCCCAGCCTGCTGCAGATCCATTTCAACTTCCCCGTCGAGATGATGGGACCGGCCCTCACTGCTGCGGCCATGCCGCTGGCCGACTCCATCACCCGGGAGCCGGGCTTCATCTCCAAGATCTGGACCGAGAACCCGCGCACCGGCGAGGCGGGCGGCATCTATCTGTTCGAGGATGAGGGGAGCGCCCTCGCCTACGCCACCATGCACGAGCAGCGGGTGCTCGCCATGGGCGCCAGCGCGGTGCAGTACAAGGTGTTCGACGTCAACGAGCCCCTCAGCCGCGTCACGCGCGGTCTGGTGTGATCCCCTCGCCCAGCAGTAACCGGTAGCTGGTATCCTGCTGCCAGATGAAGCCCAGCCGCTCAAATAGCCGCTGGCTGGGCAGATTGTTCGGTTCGATATCCGCAAGCAGGGTGATGATGCCAAGCTGGCGGGCATAGGCGATCAGGGCGCTCAGCGCCTCCCCCATCAGACCTTGTCCCCAGTGGCTGCGGGCCAGCATGCAGCCCACCTCCGCCTGGCGCAGGCTGGCGCCGGCCGCAAAGCTGTGCAAGCCGCAGGTGCCCACCAGGCGGCCGCTGCCGCGTAACACCAGCCCCCACTCCAGCGACTCGCCGCCAGCCAGCAACCGCTCGACGCTAGCCAGCATCTGCGACACGGTGGCAAGGGAGGGAAACGGCGGCTCCCCGACGAAGCGCATCACCAGGGGATCCCCGTAGATGGCGAAGAGATCGGCAGCATCCCGCCCATCGAAGGGGCGCAGTCGCCCCCTTGGGGTCAGCAGTACGGGCAGTTCACGGGGCAGGGATGGCACGGAGTCGTATCGCCTTGTCTGGTCAAAGGAGTTCCATCATGAGGCTCAGAACCTCAGGGTCAAGCCGATATTGGCCTGCCACTGGGTGATCAGCTCCCCCCTCACCCGAAAGGCGCAGATCTCGGGGTTGCAGAGAAACTGGCTGTCGTCGTTGACCAGGGCACCATAACCGCGCACCTCGGCCCGCACAGCCAGATGTTCGGTCAGGCGCGGCTGCACCCCGAGGGCCAGGGACATGGAAGGGGCCGTCTCGCTGTCGTAGGCATCGAAGCGGGTGACCCCTATCCCGGCACCGATATAGGGGGCCATCAGGTTGTCCGAGAGAGTCAGGGCCCCGGCAAACTGCAGGGTGTCCACCGTCAGCCTGTCGGGCAGTTCGGGGGACACCCGGGTCGACTGGTGGCTGTAGAGCAGCTCCACCATGCCGGGGTCATCCACCTCCCTGCTGATGAATAGCCCCCAACTGCCGGAGCGCTCCCCTTGCAGGGTGTCTATGTCGCTCCCGTGCGGCGTGGGGGCCGGCTCGTCCATGGCCCGAAAGTCGATGGCCGAGCTGTATCCCGCAAAGGGAGTCAGCTGCCAGCCCGTCGCCGGGGGCTCGGCTGCCCAGCCCGCCAGGGGCAGCAGCAGCCCCGGCACCATCCCCATCGCTCCTCTCATGTGCTCATCCTTTGGTGAAAGACCTGCGCAAAGCATATCAGAGCGCCCGTCTCCCACACTGGACGGGGGCTGTACCAGCCCCATTGCCCCGCTCCCGATGGAAATATCTGTGCTCCCAGGGGTTATTCATCCGGGATTAACCTCGTCCCCGTAAGCTGGCGGCGCCACAGCGGTGGCATCAACAGACGAGGATCTCAGGAATGGTTGCCGCGCAACTCAACGACCCCCAAAGCACGCTCTCCGATACCCTGAGGGCCACCGCCCACGCCATCGAGGAGAGCCACATCAGCCTGCGCCAGATGCTGGCCCTGGTGGGCGAGCAGGGCATGCTGCTGTTTTGCGTGCTGCTCACGGTTCCCTTCCTGCTGCCGGTTTCCATTCCCGGCGTCAGCATCCCCTTTGGCCTGCTGATCCTCTTCATCGGCATCGGCATCACCCTCAACCGGGTGCCCTGGCTGCCCGCCTTCCTGATGGAGCGCCGCTTTGCCGCCGAGCACCTCAAGCCGACCCTGCACAAGGGGGCGGATCTGCTGGCCCGCATCGACCGCTTCATCCGCCCGCGCCTGCTCATCCTGACCGGCAGCGTGACCATCAACCGCTGCAACGGCCTGCTCATCATGCTGGCCGCCCTGCTGCTGATGCTGCCGCTGGGCGCCATTCCCTTCACCAACGCCATGCCCGCCTGGGCCATCCTGCTGCTGGCCATCGGCATGTTGCAGCGGGACGGTCTCTTCGTCGCCCTCGGCTATGCCCTGGTCGCCGCCACCCTGGTCTGGTTCAGCGCCCTGGCCATCGGCCTGCTGATGGCGGGGCAGAATATCTCGACCCTGTTCGGCTGATCTGGCCCGGCCAAATGAAAGAGGGCGACCCCGGGTCGCCCTCTTTCCTGTTCACTGCGCCCCTCAGGGCGCCCCATCATGGGCCACCCGGTTGCGCCCGCCCCGCTTGGCCCGATAGAGCCACTCGTCCGCCCGGGCCAGCACGGTGCCAAGATCCTCTCCCGGCCGGATCAGGGTGGTGCCCAGACTCACGGTCACGGGGGCGGGATCCGGCGCCATGGCCGCCACTGCGGCGCGGATCCGCTCCGCCACCTTCAGCAATATCCCCTCGTCGATCTGCGGCAGCAGGATCAAAAACTCCTCGCCACCGCTGCGCACGAAGAGATCCTCCCCCCGCAACTGGGCAGAGACGCACTCGCAGACCCGGCACAGGACCTTGTCACCGGTCTGGTGGCCGAAGCGATCGTTGATCTGCTTGAAGTGATCGAGATCCAGCATGATGAGGCCGGTGAGATGCTGCCCCTGCACCCTGTGGTGATACTGGTCGAAGAAGAAGTGGCGGTTGTAGAGGCCGGTGAGCTGATCCGTCTCCCCGAGCCGCTTGAGCCGCTGTTGCAGCTCGTGCTGGCGGGTGATGCTGCGGGTCATCCAGGTCACCGCCCGCTTCCCCTCATATAAAGAGGGCAAGGGCGCTATCTTGCCCTCGAAACGCTGCATTCCCTGGGGCCCGGCGTCGGCGTCGATGCCGTCCACCTCGGCGGGGGAGAGGTCATACTCCACCACCTGCACTTGGCCGCTGGCGAGGGCCTGAGCCACCTGCGCCATCACCCACTGCGCCTTGTCCTCGGGCAGCACGTCCAGCAGTTGTCTGCCGATCAGCGGGTTGCCGTTCTGGTAGGACTGCTGCTCCATCCCGCCGATGTACTCGATGTAGTAGCCATCTTCGCTGAGGATGAAAACGGGATCCGGCAACTGGGCCATCACTTCGTAGAGTTGTGCCACTGAGAGCGCCATCCGAGCTCCTTACTATCCATGGGAGTAGGTCCCTGTACTCCTGTTATACAAGACTCATGGAGTATCGCACAGGGGCAGAAAGCTGCCTGCCGGGCGGGAAGGATGCGGTCGGTGACGTGTTCACCGGACAAGCCTCCGGCAAAGTGAATAGTAGCAATCGGGGATGCTGTCAGAACCAGAATTGTCAGACAGTCAGGAAGGTTTTTGGCCCTCAGGCAGTGCGACATGCCAACGCATATGACGCCAGGGGAACCACAGGGGTATTCCCGCCCCCGGACAAGGGGGGCAAGGCCGGATCCCGGTCAAGAGGGATCCGGCGAGCCGGCATCAACGGGTAGCGGATCGACTGGCGTTCCAGAGCAGTTCGCCGCTCTTGAGATCCATCAGGCTCATGGCGAGCCGGTAGCGGCCCCCTTCAGAGAGGAGATCCCCGTAGAGCATGTAACCCGCCCCGGTCTGGCGACCCAGACGCACCAGGGAGGCGGGGTTCATGCCCCCCTGCTGGTATTCGAGCTGACCCGTGATGGCCGCCACCTGGCCCGGATCTGCGAAACGAAAACCGCTATTGGCCTGAATGCGCTGGATCATGGCCACCGCCAGAGGCTGGGTGCTGAAGACTTCCCCTGTGCCGTTCTGGGGCGCCATCAGCAGCAGTACCGGGCTGCTGCCCGCCAGCGCCTGCACATCGGCGGCCTTCAGGAAGTCATCGGCCAGGGCGACCGCCAGCCCCGTCGGTGCCACGGGTTTGGGAGCAGGCACCGGCTCGGCCTTGTCAGGCTCGGCCACGGGTTTCTCTGGTTTGGTCACCGGCTTGTCCGGCTCGCCGACCGGCGCAGACGTCCCCCCATAGGGATTGACCGCACAACCGCCCAGCAACAGGGCACCCACCATCAACAAGGAACGCAGCTTCATCTTTTCTCTCCGCCAGAAGTGTGCAAGGCGCACTTCGTCCATCATCCATTTTGACGGAGCCAGACTCCGCCGCCCCTCCATGCTAGAGACAAACCCGCCCCGGGTCGATGCGCACATGGGCAGGGGGCGACAGAGACTGGCGAAGCGGAGGGCACAAAAGGGTGGCAAGGCTCCACCCGATTCCGTTAGGGTAGCCAGAGCCCGGACCCCAGAGGAGCCCCCATGCACGGACCCGATCCCGCCAACCCCCACCCCATGAACGGCTTCCCCCAGGTGTGCTTTATCAAGAACACCATCAAGGGACCCAATATCGAGGTGGGTGACTACACCTATTACGACGACCCGGAGGATGCGGCGGGCTTCGAGCGCAACGTCCTCTACCACTTTCCCTTCATCGGCGACAAGCTCATCATCGGCAAGTTCTGCGCCATCGCCCGCGGGGTCAAGTTCATCATGAACGGTGCCAACCACCAGACCTCCGGCTTCTCCACCTACCCCTTCTTTATCTTCGGCAACGGCTGGGAGAGCGCCGCCCCCGCCCCTGGCAGCCTCCCCTACAAGGGGGATACCGTCATCGGCAACGATGTCTGGATAGGCTATGACGCCCTGATCATGCCGGGGGTCAAAGTCGGCAACGGCGCCATCATCGCCGCCCGCTCCGTGGTCACCGGCGATGTGCCCGCCTACGCCGTGGTCGGCGGCAACCCCGCCAAGGTGATCCGCTATCGCTTTGACGACGACACCATCGCCCGTTTGGGCGCCCTCGCCTGGTGGAACTGGCCGGTGGAGCAGATCAGCCGCAACCTGCCGCTTATCAGCGGCGGCGAGATAGCCGCGCTGGAAGCGGCAACCCCATAGAGACAATCACCATCAAGCAGGAAGCACTATGCAACTCACCCCACCCCAACCGCCTCAGGACGATGAGATCGAAGCGCTGCGCATTGGCCTCTCGGGCTACAACAAGGATCACGCCGGCACCCATCTGCGCGAGCGGATCGCCAGCTTTATCAAGGATGAAGAGGGCAAGGTTCACGGCGGCATCATCGCCGACATCAAGTGGGGCTGGCTGCACGTCGACTGGCTCTGGATCGACGAACGCATCCGCCGCGATGGCTGGGGCGCCCGCCTGCTCGGCGCCATGGAGCAGTACGCCCAAAGCCAGGGCATCACCAACTACCATCTGGAAACCACCAGTTTTCAGGCTCTCCCCTTCTACCAGAAGCAGGGTTACGAGGTCTTTGGCCAGCTGCCCGATATGCCGCCGGGGCATATCAGTTACTTTCTGAAAAAGCAGGATAAGTGATGACATTCCAGCGCCTTACCAATGCCAATATCGTGATCCACCCGTTCGAACCTGCCGATGCCGACGAGTTTGTCCGCGCAGCCCACGAATCCATCGAGACGGTCGGCAAATGGATGAGCTGGTGCTCACGTTCATTTACTCGGGAGAGTGCACTGGAGTGGTTTGCCAGCTGCGAGCAGGATTGTGCGGCGGGACGCGCCTTTGATATGGGCATTTTCTGCGCCACCACCGGCCAACTGCTGGGTGGCGCAGGTATCAACCAGCTGTCGCCCCATCATCGCTACGGCAATATCGGTTACTGGGTACGCCAATCCCGCCAAGGCTGCGGCATCGCCCGACAGGCGGTCGCCCTGCTCCGTGACTTTGGCTTTCAGCAGTTGGGACTATTTCGGCTGGAGATAGTGATGGGGATCGGCAACAGCGCCAGCGAAGCGGTTGCTATGGCCGCAGGGGCAACCTTTGAGTGCCGGGCAAGGAATCGTATCTTCCTACATGGCCTGCCTATTGATGCGCATATCTATGCCCTTGTTCCCGCAGGCTGATATCTGTCAGGACGTAGCCTGTAGCGCCATCTAAATTGAGGCAGCATGTAACCTGAGTCAAAAATTTACTATGGACCGGTCGCAATTACGGAGATTCCTGAATGACCGATTCATTCAAGATTTACAACAAGTCTATAAAAGTTCCCTACGGGTCTCCACAAGGGAAGGTGCGAATAAGCGGGGAAATTCTTCTCGGCTGACTCAGTCATTTCATTTCTTCATGTTTGAGCCGATTTTTTCTCCCGTAAATGCCTTGAATCAGCCTATTTAGACCGTTTCTTCGCCATTTAAGGCGTTATCCCCAGTTTTTAGTGAGATCTCTCCCACTGACGTATCATTTGGTCCGCCCGAAACAGGTTGGCCAGCGTGAATAACATCGCCAGTTGGTTATCGTTTTTCAGCAACCCCTTGTATCTGGCTT